>PNLU01000008.1 GCA_013823245.1 Alcanivorax sp. | reverse complement strand
TGCTTGGACACCCCGCGGGTGATCGGATGCAGGCGCGTGCCCGCGCCGCCCGCCAGTAGCAGGCCCTTGCGCTCAGACATACTGCGCACCCTCAGATGTACTTTGAGAAAAGTACTGGCGATAAAAAGCCACAGTGTCCTGCAGGCCCTGCTCCAGCGGCACCTGTGGCTGCCAACCCAGTGCGCGGATACGGTCGCTGGTGATGGCGTAGCGGCGGTCGTGCCCGGGGCGGTCCGCCACGCTCTGGATCAGGCTGGCGTCACGACCCATCAAGGCGCACAGGCGCTGCACCAGATCGAGATTGGTCAGCGGGCATTGGGCGCTGATGTTGTAGTGCTGGCCGGGTTCGCCATGCTGCACCAGGCACCAGAGGGCGCGGGCATGGTCGTCCACGTGCAGCCAGTCGCGCACCTGCTGGCCGTCGCCGTACAGGGGAATCGGCTGGCCGGCCAGCGCCTGGCGAATCACCACGGGGATGAGTTTTTCCGGGTACTGCCAGGGGCCGTAGTTGTTGCTGCTGTGAGACACGATTACCGGCAGGCCCCAGGTGCGATGCCAGGCGTCGGCCAGGTGGTCAGCGCCAGCCTTGCTGGCGGCATAGGGTGAACTGCTGCGCCAGGGGTCGTCTTCGCAGGCCGGGGCGCCGTGCTCGCCGCGATCGCCATAGACTTCATCGGTGGACACCTGCAGCAAGCGAAAACGGGCCTGCACGGCCTCGCTCTGGCGGCTCCACCAGTCGCGCACGGCTTCCAGCAGCGTAAAGGTGCCTTGCAGGTTGCTGCGCAGGAAGGCGGCGGGGCCATTGATGGAGCGATCAACGTGGGTTTCAGCGGCCAGGTGGATCACGGCATCAGGTTGGGTGTCGGCCAGCAGGGTATGCAGCAGCACGGCGTCGGTCAGGTCGCCGCGCACAAAATGGTAGCGTTCACTGCCCTCGAAGGCCGCCAGGGCGGCCGGTTGGGCGGCATAGGTCAACGCGTCCAGATTGGTGATCCGGACATCGGTGTGCGTCAGTAACTCGCGAATGAGGGCGCTGCCGACAAAGCCGCAGCCGCCGGTGATCAATATTCTTTTCATTATTCATTATAGCGTCAGGCCATGCAGGCGACATGACTCAGGGGTACACGCACACGCTGGCGGCGGTTCATCAGGTTCATCAATACCATCACGCGCTGCTCGCCGTCGAACCGCTCGAAGATGGCCTCGACATCATCGAAGCCACCGCCCTGCAGGCGCAAGGGCTGACCGGGCCGAAACAGGTGAAGATCGGTATCCGGCTGTTCAGCCAGGCGCTGGCGAATGCTGTCGATGATGCTATCGGCCACCGGGGTGGGGCTGGTGCTGAAGGACACCAGGCGCAACACGCCCCGGGTGGAGCGGATCGGGTGCCAGTTGTCGGCGCCCGGGCGCAGGCGGATAAACAGGTAGCCGGGAAACAGCGGTTCGGTCACGATTTCGCGACGACCCTTGCGCAGGGTCTGGTGGGTGATTTGTGGCAGATAGGTCTGGTAGCCCTGATGGTTCAGATGCTGCTGTGCTCGGGCGCCCTGCCTGGGCTTGCTCTGTATCAGAAACCAGCGGCTGCGCGTATCGGCCTGCATGGGTTCGCTCCTTGATTCCCCGGTGTTGGTGGCGCCTTTTGAGACGCTCTCTTGTGCCGGGTGTTCCCCGGCATTTATGTGATACGCGTCCCAATTTATCAGAGTCTGGGCGACACCTCCACCTCACTTGTACTCGTAGGCGTAATAGCTATAGGCGTTACTGGCCTTGCGCTCCACCGCGTTGAGGATGCAGCCCTTCACGGTGACGCCGTTCTGCTCGAAGCGGCGCAGGGTCAGGTCTACCTCTTTCACCGAGTTGTGGCCGTAGCGGGCCACCACCATGCTGGTGCCCGCCACCTGACCGATGATGGCGGCGTCGGTCACGGCCAGCACCGGCGGGGTGTCGATCACCACCAGGTCATAGCGGCTGCTCAGGCTGTCCATCAGGGTGCGGAAACGCGGGTGCATCAGCAGCTCGGCGGGGTTCGGGGGGATTTCGCCCCGGGAGATGAAATCCAGGCCGTCCACGTCAGTGTGACGAACCACTTCTTCTTCGGTGTTACTGCCCGCCAGGTAGTTGGACAGACCGCGCTCGGCCCCGCCGGTGAAGTACTTGTGCATGTGCCCCTTGCGCAGATCACCGTCCACCAGCACAACTTTCTGGCCGATCTGTGCCAGCACCATGGCCAGGTTGGCCGAGATAAAGGACTTGCCCACTGCCGGGCTGGGGCCAGAGATCATCAACACATTGTTACTGGCTTCCATCATGGCGAAATGCAGGCTGGTGCGCAGGCTGCGCAGGGCCTCGATGGTCAGGTCGCCGGGATTGGTTTCGGCCAGCAAGTGATGCCGCCGCGGCGGTGCGCCCTTGCGGCGGCTGACCCGTTGCAGCAGGCGTTCGTTCTTCTGCTGGTCTTCCGACAACGGCAGGGTGGCGTACACGGCAATGCCCTCCTGCTCCAGTTGTTCGGGGCTTTCAATAGTGCGGTTGAACACAGCGCGCACCAGCACCATACCCACCCCGCCCATCAGGCCCAGCAAGGTGGACAGGGCAATGATCAGGCCCTTTTTCGGGCGAATCGGCGCGGGCTGCACTTCGGCGGCGTCGATAATGCGCACGTTGCCCACAGTCCCCGCTTTCAGGATACGCAGTTCCTGGGCGCGGTTGAGCAGCTGCACATAGATTTCCTGGTTCAGCTCGACATCGCGCATCAGGCGCAATATCTGCTGCTGGGTTTCTGGCAGGTTCTGGATTTCGCGGTTCAGGCGCTCTTTTTCTTCCTCCAGGCTCTGGCGCTGTTCCACCAGGGTGCGGTAGGCCGGGTGCTCGCGGGTGTACAGGCGCGAGACTTCACTTTCCTTGAAGCGCAGGTCGTTCAGCTTGGCTTCCAGTTGCACCACGCGGCCCAGCAGCGACTGGGTTTCCAGGGAAATATCCACGGATTCGGATTCCAGGCGGAAGGCATTCAGCTCCGTTTCTGCCTCATCCAGCGTTTCGCGAATGCCCGGCAATTGCTCTTCGATAAACGACAAGCTTTGCTCGGCCTGCGCCGAGCGACGACGAATGTTCTGCAGCAGGTAATTGCGTGCCACCGCATCCAGCGTTTGCTGCACGCGTTCGGGCACCGGGCCGCTCATGCCCACGGTCAGGATGCCGGTGTTGCGGCCCCGCTCGGCCACTTCGATATTGTTTTGCAAGGAGCGGATGGCGGCCAGCGGGCGGCGCTTGGTCACACGGTATTGATCGCCTGCCTCGCCGTTGAGCTGGTTCAGGCGAATCAGGATGCCGCTGTCATCGGCATCGCGCACATCTTCACCCACCACACCGCTGGCCAGCAGACGGTCTTCATGGTGCAGTTCAAAACGGTTATCGCCCAGGTAGGTCAGCAGCAGGGGTTCATCCAGCAGCCACTGCGGCACCATCAACTGGTCGATCCACAATTGCCGCTGGGCGTCGGCCCAGCCCGCGAACAGCATGCGGTTGTCCTGCGGCGAGGGGCCTCGCAGCCGGGCAAACAACCCGCTGATCACCGGCTCGACGTCGATATCCAGTTTCAGCTCCTGCACCGTGTCGCCAATCACCATGCGTGAGCGCAGGATTTCCATTTCGGCCTGGGCGGAGCTTTCGCCGGAAAACAGTTCTGACAGTTCACCAAACACGGGCATGCCGCCTTGTTTGGCTTCCACCTGCAACAGGGCGTCGGCGCGATAAATCGGCGTGGCCATGAAGGCATAGGCGGCCCCCATGAAACAGGCAATACCTGCAATCAGGCCGATCTGCCAGCGGTGGTCCACTAGCAGCGCCCAGAGCCGCGTCAGGTCGATTTCGTCATCCGCTGCACTGCGGGCGCTGTTCTGCTGGGTCATGCCTTGCTCCGGTCACACAATTCTTCGGGCCCAGGCCGCCGTGGCCCCGACCATCATTTCGTAGGCTTTCTCGTACACTTCCCGGCTGCGCTTGTACGGATCAGGAATTTCCTGATCGTTCACCCATTTGCCCAGCAGGAAGGTCTTGCCACTGACCTCCGGGGCCATGGCCGCAATGCGATCCCAATGGCGGGTTTCCATCACCAGTATCAGGTCGGCCTCGCGGCACAGTTCACGGGTCAACTTGCGCGCCTGGTGCGTTGGGCACATCAGGCCGTTTTCTTCCGCTACGGCACGCGCCGTGGCATCCATATCGTGATCCACCAGTGCCACCAGCCCGGCCGACGACACCTGCTTGCCGGTCTCCCGGGCCAGCATGGCGGCGGCGGTGGGGCTGCGGCAGATATTGCCGTCGCAGACCACCAGGATGCGCTCAAACATCAGCGATCAAGCTCCCGATCTGTCCGGGCGGTAAAGTAGATGCCCTGAATGGTCGGCATGATCTGGGAAATAATACGGTTCCAGCGGGCAATCGGCGCGGCGGTCACATAGATGATGTCGCGCGGATTGAGCACAAACTCATCGGCCAGCACCAGCGCGGTGGCATCTTTCGCGTTCAACTGGAACAGGTCGATCACGCCCGCTTCGTCCGGCGCACGGCGCATCACGAATACGCCGGTGGCATCGGCCTGCAATTCATTGATACCGCCTGCTTCCGACAGGGCTTCCGCCAGAGTCAGGCCATTACGGCCCATCATCAGGGATTTCGGGTTACGCACTTCTCCCAGCAGGAACACCTTGTTGTCGTCGGCGCGGGACACATGCACCACGTCACCGGCTTTCAGCAGCACGTTATAGCGGGCGTCACCACGCTCGTAGACTTCACGCAGCGACAACCGGTATTCACGGCCGTCACGGGTCAGCACCACGTTGCGCCAGTCGGCCTCTTCCGTGACACCACCGGCAGCGTTCACAGCGTCCAGCAGGCGCATGGGCACGTTGGTGACCGGGTAGGCACCGGGTTCACGCACGCTACCCGCCACATACACCCGCTGCGAGCGGAATGCAGCCACGGTGACATCCACCTGCGGGTCTTCGATATAGCGGGAAATCCGCCGGGTGATCACTTCACGGATTTCGGTGACCCGTAGCCCGGCCACCTCGATCACGCCGACATAGGGATAAAAGATGGTGCCGTCGTTATGCACCCAGTTACCCGCTTCCGAGGGGCTGCGCATGGAGCCGGCCGGAATGGTCAGTTCAGGGTGGTCCCACACGGTGATGTTGAGCACATCGCCGGGGCCGACAACATAGTCGTAATGGCCTTCATGCTCGAGCGCGTCCGGCAAGGTGGGCTCTGTCACCACCGGGGTCAGCGCGGCCAGGCCCGGGCGAATCGGGATCACCCGCACTTCGTCGGGGTCCACCGCCTCGCCCTCGCGGTCATCAAACCAGCGGCTGCTGCCCGAGGTGGAAATATGCGACCCCGGAATCACGGTACAGGCGCCCAGCGCCACCAGTGCCAGCACCACGATCAGGGTGCGCCCCGTCTGAATCATTGCGTTGTCAGTCAAAACGAAACTCCCAGGCCGCCATGGCTGTCGTTCTCGACCAGATTCTGGCCTCTGTCTCGATCTCTTTACTGGTGTGGTACCCCGACAGCGTCAGACGCCCCCCCAGTACCGGGCGTCTGTAACGCAGGGCATAAATGTCCACGTCTTGTGAGTAAGACACCTCAAACAATGGAGTTTGATTTGCAGGAGAACGGTCGCGAAGTGTATCAACTCTGTTCAGCTCTGCCCTGCTGTAGGTCACGGAAATATCACTCCCGTTCCGGAAAAACTGGTTTGCCCCCAGGGAAACCACGCGTGAATTCGACTCCCACGTGGAGCCCAACGTGCGGCCCTTATAACGATTGCCGGTCCGAAAAGTACTATGTTCATATGATGATAACGGACGCTCTTCACTGGAGAAGACTCCGGCCACGGTGTCGGTAAATTCCACGAAGAAACGCTGTTCACCACCGGCCAGACGCGAGGCCGCATCCACACCAAAGGTGCCAAACAATTGTGAGGGCAGAAAACCGGCTTCGTCTTCACCAATGACCTCGCCATAAAGACCGACGGTGTTGTCACCCACCGGCAGCGACAGGCGGAAATCACCACCGGCAATCTGGTCGCAGGGGTTTTCGGTATCTCCATAGACGTTCGATTGCCCCAGCGTACAGTTGCGTAACGAGCTCCAGGATTCGCTCTGCCCTTCCCCACCCCAGAGGAAAGTACGCATCAGGCCGATCTCCAGATGCTGCCACGGACGAAAGCTGAAGCGGGCGCCAATCAGCTTCGCTTCACTGATAAATCGATCAGACTCCAGTTGCCCGGCAAAGGCAACAAAGTTCCAGGGCCCGAGCCAGCGCAGGCCGATCCATTCCGGGGCGTCGCTGCGGCGCCGGTTCAACCAGACGCCGGGCACCGGCCGGGCGTTGCTGGAGAGCAGCGCGGCGCTGTGCCAGCCCGGGCCCCACCAGCGATCAATCGCCCCGGCGCCCAGCACCCAGTTGCCCGCCGTGCCTGCCAGGTAGGAGCCGTCCAGCCGCAGGCGGTCGCCGTCGCGGGGGTCGCGCACATAGGTGGGTGCCAGACCGAAGGCCAGATGGTCGGTTTTCATATCCAGGCGGGCGCCGATCTCGGCCTTTTCCCGGGGGGCGTCGTCGAAATCCCGCAGCCAGGGTTCACGGCTGGCCCCGGCCGCACGCAGGCTGATCCGGGGCTGGTCGGTCATGTGGTAATCGCGCTCGAAGCGCAGGTAGCGCCAGGCCAGGCTGTCGCGGCAATGGTCCGGGGCATCGTGGTTCAGGGCGCGGCTCAGATCGGCCCACATGATCGGCCAGGTGTTGGCCGGGATATTCAGGCAGCCACGGTCAGCCAGCCATTGCACGCTGTGGCGGGCGCGCACGTCGCCGGGCTCCAGCCAGGGGGTGGCGTGGATGGCTGGCGCCAGCAGGATCAGGGCCAGCGTCAGGGCCAGCTTCACGACAATGTATGGGTGCCAGGTTCTCAAATCATGCGCCGCCGCAGTAAAGTTGCCGGGGATTTGAGGGGGCATTGCGAGCTGCGTTCCCCGACCACACGGACGGCGATAGCATTTTGCGACTTGCGTCGGGGTGGGGGGCACGGCACATCCATGGGCTCTGCAAACTTACCGGTTATCTTACCGTCAATGGCGCAAGGAAGGGTGCCGAAATGTGAACTGATCGTCAAGTGGCACTTTGCCAGCAGGGGCGCCCGCAGGGGCGTGGAAACGCTTGTTTTACCGTACTTTTACGTAAGCGATACGTTCGCCCCTGCCGGCTCGGCGTGAAGGGTTAGTCGGTCTGGATCCAGGCCCGGTTACGGTCCACAGTGGCCGGGCCAATCCCGGGCACGCGGGCCAGTTCGGCAGCGCTGCCAAAAGCACCATGCTGTTCACGGTCGGCGACAATGGCCTCGGCCCGGGTCAAACCGACCCCTTGCAGGGCCTCGGCCAGTTCATCGGCGCTGGCCTGATTGATATTCACCATGGGCCGGGCATCGATAGCGGGTTCGGCACTCACACCCGGAGCCCAAAGGGCCAGGCAGAGTGCCAGAGGGGCCAGTATCCGGGTCAGAATCTGCTTGCTGTTCATGTGAATCTCCTTGTTGTCAGTGAACCGGCGTCCAGGTGCCGGGCGTCAACAAGGTTAGGTCACGGGCGCGGGGCCGTCTGTGGGTGATCCCGGGTAATTTTTGTCAGCGATCTGCCATGCCAGGCAGGCTGGCGAGAATGCGCTCCACCGCCGCCGCCGGGTCATCGGCCTGGGTAATCGGACGACCCATCACCATGTCGTTCACCCCCATCGCCATGGCATCTGCCGGGGTGACCACGCGGGTCTGGTCGCCAGCGTCGGCCCCGGCGGGACGAATACCGGGGGTCACCAGGCGAAAGTCCGCGCCGCAGGCATCACGCAACAGAGTGGCTTCGCGGGCCGAGCAGACCACGCCGTCCAGGCCGCTGTCCCGGGTCAGGCGTGCCAGGCGCAGCACCTGTTCTTCCGGGCTGGCGCTGATACCGATCTCCGCCAGGTCTTCGGCGCCCATGCTGGTGAGCACGGTCACGGCGGTCAGCAGGGGGCGCTGCGCATGATTGGCGATGGCGTTGGCGGCGGCTTCCAGCATGCGGCGGCCGCCACTGGCGTGGACGTTGGTCATCCACACGCCCAGCTCGGCGGCGCTTTTCACGGCCCCGGCGACGGTGTTGGGGATGTCATGGAATTTGAGGTCCAGGAACACCTCGAAACCGCGCTGGTGCAGGGCCTCGATCACTGCCGGGCCGCTGCGGGTGAACAATTCCTTGCCGACCTTGGCGCGCACCCGGCGCGGGTCCAGGCGATCCGCCATGGCCAGGGCGGCGTCGGCAGTGGGGAAATCCAGGGCAACAATGATCGGGGTGTTCACGGGCATGGGGAGGATGATCCTTGTGCTGGTTTTCGAGTGGCGGGCAGTTTACCGGAAATTTGTCGGGTTTGGGTGGGGGTCACGGTGCCAGGGTATTCCAGTGTTTGCAGCTCGGGCAGTGCCAGTGCATTTTTGTGGCGCGGTAGCCGCACTGGCTGCATTGGTAACCGGTGTTCGCCGCACGCTTGGTCAGGGCACCGAGCAAGCGCAGTGACTGTTCCTGTGCATTGGGGCTCTCGGGGGCCGTCTCGGCCGGGCCTTCACCGCCCAGCGCCAGGCTAGCCAACTCGCCCAGGCCTTCCAGTGACGGGTGCTGTTGCAGATAACTGGTCAGAAAGCGAACCGCCTCCCCTTCCCCACCGCGCGCCACCAGCAGCGGCACCAGACGCCGCAACAGCGCGCTGGACGGATGCGCCAGGCTCAGGTCCAGCAGCATATCGAACAGCTCATCCTCGCGCTCCAGGTCGCTGAAGCAGGCAGCCAGGTCATCCAGTACCAGTGGCAGATGCTGTGGCGCCTGGCGGCGTACGCGGCGGTACGCGCGCAAGGCGCGTTCAGGATGACCCGCAGCACGCTCGAGCTGGCCCTGAAGGATGCTGGCGCGAGCACAACCCGGGTCGAAGGTCAGCGCCCGGTGCAGCAGGCGGCGGCGGGCGTTTTCTTCGCGCGGGTTCAGGCGTTCGGCCAGTTCACAGCAATAATGCGCCAGCACCGGCGCCACGCTGGCGTCGCGGCGCAGCAGTCGCTCGCCGGTATTCAGAGCGCTGTGCCAGTCACGCTCCTGTTCGAACAGCATCATCAACTGGCGCATGGCCAGGGGGGCGTGGCGATTACCGTGGTCCACCATGTGCTGCAACAGCGCTTCGGCCCGGTCCAGCAGGCCCGCCGACAGGTAATCCCGGGCCAGTTCCAGTGCGGCGTCTTCGCGCACGGTTTCCGGCAATTCGGGGTTATCGGCCATACGCTGATGCAGGCGCGTGGCGCGCTCCAGTTCGCCGCGCTTGCGGAACAGGCGGCCCATGGCCAGGTGGGTGTCTACGGTGTCCGGGTCGGTGTCGGTGCTGCTGAGCAGCGCTTCCAGGGCGTGATCGCGGGGGCTGGTGGTGGTGTCGCGCGACAGGAAGGTCGGTAGCCCGCGAGGCCCCCGGCGCAAGCGGCGCCGCCGTCGGGTTTCCATACGTCCGAGAAAGAACCCTGCGGCAATGGCCAGAAACAGCGCCAGCAACAGCCAGGGCGAGGAGATCATGAGCGCGGGCGACGTCGCCAGCCGGTGGCCAGTATGGCGCCAGCCGTCAGGCCCAGCAGCATACCGGCCAGCAGAAAGCCGAGCAGCCACTGACCCAGCGGGGCCTGCGGCTGCCAGTCGGTCAGTAACAGTTCCAGCGAGGTGGGCTGGGCATTGCCCAACAGGAACAGTATGGCGGCCAGAAACACCAGCAGGGTCAGGGTCACCAGCAGCAGGTTCAGCAACCAGCGCATGGCATCAGCCCTCAGGACGACGCGGCAATCTGGCGGGGGTGCACAGACAGGGACTGGATATCCCCTTCACCGGCCTGTTCGCCCGGGTTCTCCTGCATCGCCACGTTCACGCGCTCACGCAGTTCCTTGCCAGGTTTGAAATGAGGCACATACTTGCCGTGCAATTCCACCGAGGCCCCGGTCTTGGGGTTACGGCCCACGCGCGGGGCGCGGAAATGCAGGGAAAAGCTGCCGAAACCGCGGATCTCGATACGGCCACCATTGGCCAGCGTATCCGCCATTTCTTCAATCAGGGATTTGACTGCCAGCTCCACGTCTTTGGGAGAGAGTTGCGTTTGACGGGCGGCAATCCGTTCGATCAGTTCAGACTTGGTTAACGCCATGTTTCTTATCCCCTGGGCCTCCTGCCCGCGAACCGCACACGGGCGTGTGCGGTTCGAGGAGGACAGCCTTACTGGTCGCTACCTTCCATTTGCGCCTTGATCAGGTCACCGATGGTCTTCGGCGCCTGGGCGTCCTGCTTGCTCAGGTCGTCCAGGGCTTCACGCTCATCGGCCATGTCTTTGGCACGAATCGACAGGTTAATGATGCGGTTCTTGCGGTCGATCGCAATGATCTTGGCTTCAACGTCATCACCGGCCTTGAACAGTGCGCTGGCGTCTTCAACACGATCACGGCTGATTTCGCTTGCCTTGATCACACCTTCGACGTTCTCGGCCAGCTCAACGGTCACGGTCTTGGCGTCAGACGCCGTCACCTTACCGTTGACAATGCTGTTCTTGTCGTTGGTTGCAACATACTGAGCAAACGGATCGTCTGTCAACTGCTTGATACCCAAGGAAATTCTCTCGCGCTCCGCGTCCACCGACAGAATCACGGTGTCCAGCTCGTCGCCCTTGGCAAATTTGCGTACTGCATCTTCGCCTGCTTCTTCCCAGGAGATGTCAGACAGGTGCACCAGACCGTCGATGCCGCCTTCCAGACCAATGAAGATACCGAAGTCGGTGATCGACTTGATCTTGCCGGAAATGCGGTCGCCCTTGTTGTAGTTGGTTTCAAAGGCTTCCCACGGGTTGGACATGCACTGCTTGATGCCCAGGGAAATACGGCGACGCTCCTGGTCGATATCCAGAATCATCACTTCGACTTCGTCGCCAATGCTGACCACTTTGGACGGGTGGATGTTCTTGTTGGTCCAGTCCATCTCGGACACGTGCACCAGACCTTCCACGCCTTCCTCGATCTCGGCAAAGCAGCCGTAATCGGTCAGGTTGGTCACCTTGGCCTTGACGCGTGCACCTTCCGGGTACTTGCCAACGATGTCGTGCCACGGATCTTCGCCCAGCTGTTTCAGGCCGAGAGAAACGCGCATCTTGTCGCGGTCGAACTTGAGTACCTTGACTTCGATTTCCTGACCCACTTCAACGATTTCGCTCGGATGCTTGATGCGCTTCCAGGCCATGTCGGTGATGTGCAGCAGACCGTCGATACCGCCCAGGTCAACGAACGCACCGTAGTCGGTGAGGTTCTTGACGATACCCTTGACGACCATGCCTTCCTGCAGCGACTCGAGCAGTTGCTCGCGCTCTGCGGAGTGTTCGGCTTCCATGACAGCGCGGCGCGATACCACCACGTTGTTGCGCTTGGGATCCAGTTTGATGACCTTGAAGTCCAGGTCCTTGCCTTCCAGGTGAGCCACATCGCGCACCGGGCGGATGTCGACCAGGGAACCTGGCAGGAAGGCGCGGATAAGGCCGATATCGACGGTGAAACCGCCTTTGACCTTGCCGCTGATCTGGCCCTTGATGATTTCATCTTTGTCGAAGGCGGCTTCGAGATCGGTCCAGATTTCGGCGCGCTTCGCTTTTTCGCGGGACAGACGGGTGAAACCGAGACCGTCATCGATCGCGTCTACCGCGACTTCGACTTCATCGCCTTCGGCGATTTCCAGTTCTCCGGCTTCATTCAGGAATTCTTCGCGGGGGATGATGCCCTCGGACTTGAGGCCAGCGTTTACCGTGATCCAGTCGCTGTCGATAGCAACTACGGTGCCGCGAATAATGGAACCGCGAGCAACGTCGAGATCCTGCAAGCTGGCTTCAAAAAGTTCAGCAAAACTTTCGGTCATAATGTGGATACCTGTCATGGATTTTCGGCCATACCAACCAGCAGGCATGGGCAGCTCATGTCGGGTTAACCGGGGACCTTGCTGGTTTACATTTGCGGCCCACGGGTAACCACCCGCTGTACTTCAAGCCGACTGAACGAGGGAACGACGGGCGGCTTCATCGAGGATCCGGTTGACCACGTCATCGATACTCAGCGAGGTGCTGTCGATAACGATTGCATCATCGGCGGGCTTCAGGGGCGCCACCTCACGCTGCGTATCACGGTCATCCCGGGCGCGGATGTCCTCAACAAGGGCGGGGAGGTTAGCACCAAACCCCTTTTCCTTCAACTGGTTATAGCGCCGCCGGGCGCGCTCTTCCGCGCTGGCGGTCAGGAAGATCTTGAGCGGTGCGTCACGGAACACCACGGTGCCCATATCACGGCCGTCCGCCACCAGCCCGGGGGCCTCGGCAAAGGCCTGCTGACGCGCCAGCAGGGCGTCGCGCACCGGCTGCAGCACCGCCACGCGGGAGGCCAGCTCGCCGACCCGCTCGTCACGGATGGCATGGCTGATATCGGCGCCATCCAGCAGCACCACGGTGTCACCCCCCTCTTCCCGGAACTGCACTGGCAGGCGCCGTGCCAGGGCCTCGACGGCCTGCTCGTCATCCAGGGCCACGCCCTGTTGCTCGGCGTGCAGGCCCAGCACCCGGTACAGGGCGCCGGAATCCAGCAGGTGCCAGCCCAGGCGGCGGGCGACAATGCGCGCCACGGTGCCCTTGCCGGAGGAAGAGGGTCCATCTATGGCCAGTACGGGGCTGATTGCCTCGGACATCAGTTTTCCACCGTCAGGTGCAGACCGGCACGGGCGGCCAGTTCGGCAAAGCCAGGAAAGGACGTTGCCACGTTGGCGCAATCACGGATATGAATCGGGCCGCTGGCGCGCAGGCCGGCCATGGCAAAGCTCATGGCAATGCGATGGTCGCCATGGCTCTCGATCTCGCCGCCGGTGAAGGCAGGCTTGCCCTGCCCGGCACCCTGAATACGGATACCGTCGTCGTAGACCTCATGGGGCACGCCCAGCGCGGCCAGACCATCAGCCATCACCTGAATCCGGTCGGATTCCTTGACCCGCAGTTCCTCGGCCCCGTGCAGCACTGTATCGCCGTCGGCGCAGGCGGCGGCCACAAACAGCGCCGGGAATTCGTCGATGGCCAGCGGCACCAGCTCCTCGGGGATGGTGATGCCTTTGAGGGGGGCGCTCTTGACGCGAATGTCCGCCACCGGCTCGCCGCCCGCATCACGCTCGTTTTCCAGGGTGATGTCGGCGCCCATCAGGCGCAGGATGTCGATGACGCCGGTGCGGGTGGGGTTGATGCCCACGTGGGGCAGCAGCAGTTCTGCGCCCTCGGCAATGCTGGCGCCCACCAGGAAGAACGCGGACGACGAGATATCCGCCGGGACTTCCAGTTGGCAGGCGGTCAGCCGACCGCCGCCTTTCAGGCGTGCGGTGGCACCGTCGCGCTGCACCGGGTAGCCGAAGCCGGTGAGCATACGCTCGGTATGGTCGCGGGTCGGCGCCGGTTCGGTCACCGAGGTCTCGCCATCAGCGTACAGACCGGCCAGCAGGATGGCCGACTTGACCTGGGCGGAGGCCACCGGCAGGTCGTAATGAATGCCCTTGAGCGGCTTGCCACCGCGCACCTGCACAGGCGGTGTGCCCTTGCCGCCCGCGTCGGTGGTGCTGATGCTGGCGCCCATGTCGCGCAGGGGGCGCGCCACACGCTCCATCGGGCGCTTGGACAAGGAGGCATCGCCGGTCAGTTCGGTATCGAACGCCTGGCCCGACAGCAGGCCCATCAGCAAACGCATGGAGGTGCCGGAGTTGCCCATATAGAGGCTGCGGGTGGGCGCCTGCAAACCGTGCAGGCCAACGCCGTGCACGCGCACACGGCCCGCATGCGGGCCTTCGATCACCACGCCCATGTCGCGGAATGCCTGCAATGTGGCCAGCGCGTCTTCGCCTTCCAGAAAGCCTTCCACCTCGGTGATGCCGTCGGCCAGCGCGCCGAGCATGATGCTGCGGTGAGAAATGGACTTGTCGCCGGGCACGCGGACCTGGCCGTTGAGCTGGCCACCGGGTTGCACGGTAAAGGACACACTGGCGCCCTCGCGCCGGGATTCTGCGTTCATGAACTGCTCGTCTGCTGCATCAATGGCATGGGTGTAGGAGGTCCGGGCGTTCATCGCCAGGAACCGGGCCCGGGCACTGTTGGCACGGGTCATGATGCCCAGCAGGGCATCACTGTCGCCAGCGGCCACCGCTTCGCGGAAGCGGGACAGCCCGGCGGCAAACAGGTCGGCGGCGCTGAGCACGGCGTCCCTGTTTTCCATAAAAATGTCGTGCCACATCACCGGATCGCTGGAGGCGATGCGGGTGAAGTCGCGAAAACCGCCGGCAGCATACCGGAAGATATCGGTGGAGTCGCCCTGCCGGGCCAGGGTGTCCACCAGCGAGAACGCCAGCAGGTGCGGCAGATGGCTGGTTTCGGCCAGCACCTGGTCGTGCTGGTCGGCACGCATGCTCAGCACTTCGGCGCCCACAGCGGTCCACATGCGGCGCACGGCCAGGGTCGCCGCCGGGTCGGTGTCGGCGGTCGGGGTCAGGATCACACGATGCTGGCGATACAGGCTGGCGTCGGCGGCGTCCACACCGCTCTTTTCCTTGCCGGCGATCGGGTGGCCAGGCACAAAGCGCGATACCCGGGCGCCCAGGTGCTGGCGGGCCGCCTGAATCACGGCGCCCTTGACGCTGCCGCCGTCGGTAATAATGGCGCCGGGGGCCAGGGCCGGCGCGATGCAGGCAAAGGTGGCCGCCATGGCCGAGACCGGCGTGGCAACGAATACCAGATCGGCACCGGCCACCGCAGCGGCCAGATCCTGATGGCCTTCATCGATCAGCCCGAGTGCCAGGCCGCGTTCCAGGGTGCGGGCCGAACGACCGCCCGCGACAATGGTGCGCGCCAGCCGCTGCTCACGCAGGGCGGCGGCCAGCGAGCCGCCGATCAGCCCCAGCCCGATAATGCAGACGCGCTGGAACAGTGGGTCGATGGCCCCCTCTCCGTTCATCCGAGCACCACACCCAGGGCTTCGATAAAGCGCTCGTTTTCTTCCGGCAGGCCGATGGACACGCGCAGGTGATTGGGCAGGCCATAGGCCGCAATGGGCCGCACGATCACACCCTCGCGCAGCAGGGCCTCGTAGATCGGCATCGCTTCGCGGCCGCAATCGAAGGCAATGAAATTGCCCACCGAGGGAATATAGGACAGGCCCAGTTGCTCCAGACCCTCTGCCACTTGCGCCAGGCCGGAAGTATTCAGGTCACGGCAGTATTCCAGATGATCGAGATCATCCAGGGCCGCCTCAGCAGCCGCCAGAGCCAGGCTGTTGCAGTTGAACGGCTGGCGCACCCGGTTCAGCACTTCGGCGATGTCCAGGCTCGACACGCTGTAGCCCATACGCAAGCCGGACAGCCCATAAATCTTGGAGAAGGTGCGTGTCACGATCAGGTTCGGATAGGCCGGCAGGCGGCTCAGGCCACTCGGGTAGGCGGTCTCTTCCACGTACTCGAAATAGGCTTCATCCAGCACCACCAGCACATGCTCCGGCACCCGGGCCAGAAAACGGTCGAGGGCCGCGGCACTCACCCAGGTGCCGGTGGGATTATTCGGGTTGGCAATAAACACAATTTTGGTGCGCTCGGTGATCGCCGCCAGCATGGCTTCCAGATCGTGGCCATACTCCTTCGCGGGCACCGCAATCGGTTTGGCCGAGCAGGCCATGGTAACCAGCGGGTAGACCGCAAACGCATGCTGGCTGAATACGGTTTCGTCGCCGGGGCACAGCCAGGCGCGCGCCACCAATTCCAGAATGTCGTTGGAGCCGTTGCCCAGGCTGATCTGCGCGGCGCGCACCCCCAGCCGTTCGGCCAGCGCGGCCTTGAGCCGGTAGCCGGAGCCATCCGGATAACGGTGCAGACTCTCCGAGGCGTGCTTCAGCACAGACAGGACACGGGGACTCGGCCCAAAGGGGCTTTCGTTGCTGGCCAGCTTGACGATATCGGTGATCCCCAGCTCGCGCTCGAGTTCCTCAATCGGCTTGCCGGGCTCATAGGGTTTGAGCTGCTGAACCCCTGCATTGGACAGGGCGATAAAATCAACTGGCATGACACAGCTCCGCGATGTCTTAGATAACGGCTTTAGGATACGAGCCGAGCATCCGGATATCGAGCGCGTCCTGTTCCAGGGCTGCAAGCACCCGCCGGACAGCGTCGTCATCACGGTGCCCTTCAAAATCGATAAAGAATACGTAACTCCAGTTGCCGCTGCGTGAGGGTCGCGACTCGACACGGGTCAGGTCTACGCCTTCGTCACTGAACGGCTTGAGCACCCGGTACAGGGCACCGGGGCGATTTTTCATGCGCACCAGCATGCTGGTCTTGTCCTGGCCGGATGCTGGCGTGCCCTGACGACCGATGATAATGAAACGGGTCGTGTTGTCCGGACGATCCTCGACATTGCGCCGCAGGATTTTCAGACCATAGATTTCGGCGGCCGCTTCGCCGGCAATGGCGGCGGCATTCCATTCGTCCTTCAGACGGCGGGCCGCCTGGGCGTTGGAACTGACGGCAATCCTCTCCGCGTGGGGCATATGCGCATCCAGCCACTTGCGGCACTGGGCCAGGGTCTGCTGGTGCGAATAGATGCGCGAGATGCTTTTTTCCTGGGTGTTGTCCCCCACCAGCAAATGGTGGTGAATGCGCAACTCCACTTCACCGCAAATCTGCAGCGACGAATCCATGAAACTGTCGAGGGTGTGATTGACCACGCCCTCGGTGGAATTTTCCACCGGAACGACGCCGTAATGGGCGGCGCCGGATTCCACTTCACGGAACACTTCATCGATCGCACCCATGGGCACAGTATCGACGCTGTGGCCGAAATGCTTGAGCGCGGCCTGCTGGGTGAAGGTGCCTTCCGGCCCCAGAAACGCCACCTTCAGGCGCTGTTCCAGCGCCAGACACGCAGACATGATTTCGCGAAACAGCCGCGCCACGGTTTCACCGTCCAGCGGGCCTTCGTTGCTGTCCTTTACCCGGCGCAGGATCTGCGCCTCGCGCTCGGGGCGATAGAACACCGCCTGGCTGTCTTCGCTGAGTTTGACCTCGGCCACCTGCTGCGCCAGACGCGCACGCTGGTTCAACACACCCTGGAGCTGGTTATCCAGTGCGTCGATCTGCTGGCGCAGTGATTCCAGGCTCTGCTCGGCGGTTTTCTTGTCAGCCATGGCGTTGGGCAAAATCCTTCATGTAATTGATCAGGGCGTCCACAGCGGCTTCCGGCACCGCGTTATAAATGCTGGCGCGCATGCCGCCGACGCTGCGATGCCCGGCCAGATTCAGCAGGCCTGCGCCTTCTGCACCTTTCAGGAACGTCTTGTCGAGGCTGTCGTCGGCCAGCACGAACGGCACATTCATCCAGCTGCGGCTGTGGCGTTCCACCGGGTTGCTGTAAAAGCCGCTTTCATCAATATAGTGATACAGCTTTTCTGCCTTGCGCCGGTTTATGGTGGCCATGTGGGTCAGGCCGCCCTGGGCCTTGAGCCACTTGAACACCAGCCCGGCCAGATACCAGGCATAGGTCGGCGGCGTGTTGTACATGGAGCCGTTTTCCGCATGGATGCGGTAATCGAGCATGGCGGGCACCTGCTCACCGGCACGGCCGATCAGATCGCGGCGCACGATGACCACGGTAATACCCGCCGGGCCGATATTCTTTTGCGCACCGGCATAAATCAGGCCGTAACGGGACACGTCCAGCGGCCGCGACAGGATGGTGGACGAGAGATCCGCCACCAGCGGCTTGTCGGTTTCCGGCACAAACGAATATTCCAGCCCGCCGATGGTTTCGTTCGGCGTGTAGTGCACATAGGCGGCATCATCAGACAGCGCCCAGGTGTTTTGCGGCGGCACCGTGCTGAAAGCGGTGTCTTCGCTGCTGGCGGCGACATTCACCGTGCCATAGCGACGCGCTTCCTTGATCGCCTTGATCGACCATTGCCCGGTATTGATGTAGTCGGCCTTGCGCTTCTCGCCCATCAGGTTCATGGGCACCATGGCAAATTGCTGGCTGGCGCCGCCTTGCAGGAACAGCACGGCGTAGTCGTCGCTGATGTTCAGCAACTCACGCAAATCACGCTCGGCCGTCTCGGCGATGGCCACGAACTCCTCGGAGCGGTGGCTCATTTCCATTACCGACAGGCCACGGCCGTGGTAATCCAGCATTTCACTGGCGGCCTGTTTGAGCACTTCTTCCGGCAGCGCCGCCGGACCGGCGCAGAAGTTATGAACGCGCGTCATGATGTCAGCTGTTCTCGTCGTCGGTATCGGTCTGGGCAGTCGTCTCGGGCGCGGTGTCATCGCTGTCCACCTCGTCCTCGTCCTCTACCCCCTCCAGTTCAGGAATGCGCTCCACACCCACCAGGCGTTCGTTGTCGCCCAGACGGATCAGGGTCACACCCTGGGTATTACGGCTCAGGGTGCTGACTTCGTCCACCCGGGTACGCACCAGCGTGCCCTGGTTGGAAATCAGCATCAGGTCTTCGCCACCGAACACCTGGGTCGCACCGACCAGGTTGCCGTTGCGCTCGTTGACCACCATGCCAATCACGCCCTGGGTGCCACGCCCCTTGGTGGGGAATTCGTCCACGTTGGTGCGCTTGCCGTAACCGTTTTCCGAGGCGGTGAGCAACTGGCCTTCCGGCTGCGGCACGATCAGGGTAATGATCTCTTCGCCTTCAGCCACTTTCATGCCGCGCACACCCCGTGCGGTACGGCCCATCACGCGCACCGCGGCCTGGCGGAAACGCACCACCTTACCGTTGCTGGCCACCAGCATCACGTCTTCGTCGCCCTGGGTCACGGCCACGTTCACCAGGCTCTGGCCGTCCTGCAGGCGCACGGCGATCAGACCATTGCTGCGCGGGCGGGCAAACTTGGCCAGTTGGGTACGCTTGACCATGCCGTTTGAGGTGGCCATGAAAATGAACGGCCCCGGCACCGTATCCACCACGGCGTCTTCGGCCAGCTCGATATCGTCCGCCACATCCACGTCGGCATCTTCGCTGTCGGCGTCGTCATCCGTGTTGCCCTGCTGGGCCACCATTTCGCGGTCCAGACGGAGGATGGCGGTAATCCGCTCGTCCTTCTGCAGGGCCGGAATCAGGTTGACGATCGGCTTGCCACGCGAGCCACGACCACCCTGCGGCAGTTCGAAGACACGCAACCAGAAGACCTTGCCTTTATTGGTGAAGCACAGCAGCGTGTCGTGGGTGCCTGCGACAAGCAGGTGCTCCACATAATCCTCGTCTTTCACCGCCGTGGCCGCCTTGCCGCGCCCGCCACGCTTCTGGGCGCGATAGGTGTCGATCGGCTGCATCTTGGCGTAACCGCCGTTGGACAGCGTCACCACAACGGTTTCTTCGGCGATCAGGTCTTCCATCGACAGGTCCAGACGCGAGGTCTGGATTTCGCTGCGGCGGTCGTCGTTGTATTCCTCGCGAATGGCACGCAGCTCTTCGCGGATCACTTCCAGCAGGCGCTCGGGGTCGGCCAGGATCAGGCCGAGTTCGCGAATGGTTTCCAGCAGGCCCTGATAGTCCTGAACCAGCTTGTCCTGTTCCAGCCCGGTCAGCTTTTGCAGGCGCAGGTCCAGAATCGCCTGGGCCTGATCCGGCGACAGCCAGTAGAGGTTGTCGCGCAGGCCGAACTGCTCGTCCAGACCGTCGGGGCGGCAGGCGTCGGCGCCGCCGGCACGGTCGAGCATGTCCAGCACCTGACCCGGAGCCCAGCCGCGAGCGATCAACGCTTCTTTGGCTTCCGCGCCGGAGGGGGACTTCTTGATCAGCTCGATCACCGGGTCGATGTTCGCCAGGGCCACGGCCAGACCTTCCAGCACATGGCCTTTTTCCCGCGCCTTGCGCAGCTCGAACACGGTACGCCGGGTCACCACTTCGCGCCGGTGGCGAATAAAGGCTTCCAGCATTTCTTTCAGGTTCAGCAGGCGCGGCTGGCCGTCCATCAGGGCGACCATGTTGATGCCGAACACAGACTCAAGCTGGGTCTGCGAATACAGGTTGTTGAGCACCACCTCGGCATTTTCGCCACGGCGCAGCTCGATCACCACGCGCATGCCGTCCTTGTCGGATTCGTCACGCAGCTCGGTGATACCTTCGATTTTCTTGTCCTTGACCAGCTCGGCAATCTTTTCGATCAGCCGCGCCTTGTTCAGCATGTAGGGCAGCTCGGTGATGATGATCGCCTGCTTGTCCTTCTTTGCTGAATCTTCGATATCCGCCCGGGCGCGCACGTAGATACGGCCACGGCCGGTGCGGTAGGCCTGGATGATCCCGGCGCGGCCATTGATGATGCCAGCGGTGGGGAAATCCGGGCCCTTGATGTAGTCCATCAGGTCATCGACGGTCAGGCTGTCGTCGTCGATCAGGGCCAGACAGCCATCAATGACTTCGCCGAGATTGTGCGGCGGGATATTGGTGGCCATGCCCACGGCGATACCGGAGGAGCCGTTCACCAGCAGGTTCGGCACCCGGGTGGGCATGACTTCGGGAATTTTCTCGGTACCGTCATAGTTATCAACGAAATTGACGGTTTCCTTGTCCAGGTCGGCCAGCAGGTCGTGGGCGATCTTGGACATGCGCACTTCGGTGTATCGCATGGCGGCGGCAGAGTCGCCGTCCACGGAACCGAAGTTGCCCTGCCCGTCTACCAGCATATAGCGCAGGGAGAACGGCTGGGCCATGCGGACGATGGTGTCGTACACGGCGGAATCACCGTGCGGGTGGTATTTACCGATGACGTCACCGACGACACGGGCGGATTTCTTGTAGGGCTTGTTCCAGTCGTTGCTCAGCTCGTGCATCGCGAACAGCACCCGGCGGTGCACCGGCTTGAGGCCGTCACGCACATCTGGCAGGGCACGCCCGACAATCACACTCATGGCGTAGTCGAGGTAGGACTGCTTGAGCTCGTCTTCAATGTTGACCGGAGTAACTTCTCTGGCGAGGTCCGTCATGCTGATCCTTCTTAATCGATAGCCTGGTACCAAACGCCGCAGCCAACCCGGGCCGCCGCAAGCGGGCAATCATAGCATGGCCGTGACGGCTGCACACAGGGTGCTATACTCGCCACCACATTTGACAGGAGGTTCCATGGCGCAAGCTGCGGCGCATGCCGATCTGATCATCCAGGCCCGCTGGATCGCCCCGGTGGAGGGGCCGTCGCGGTTGCTCACCGACCATGCTGTGGTCATTACCGGCACCCGCATCGTGGACATCCTGCCGGTGGCCGAGGTGAGCCGCCGCTGGCAGGCCACCGAGACCCTGCGACTGGACCAGCACCTGCTGATGCCGGGGCTGGTCAACGCCCATACCCACGCCGCCATGAACCTGTTCCGGGGCCTGGCGGACGACCTGCCGCTGATGACCTGGCTGGAGCAGCATATCTGGCCCGCCGAGGGCAAATGGGTCAGCGAGCAGTTTGTTGCCGACGGCACCCGCCTGGCGGCCGCCGAGATGATCCGCAGTGGCACCACCTGCTTTGCCGACATGTACTTCTTCCCCGAGGCGATTGCCCGGGTGGCCACCGAGGCCGGGTTGCGCGCCAGCCTGTTCTGCCCGGTGCTGGACTTCCCCACCCCCATGGGCCAGGGGCCGGACGACTACCTGCGACTGGCCACGGCGGCAGCGGATAACTGGCGCCACGACCCGCTGATCAGCGTGGGCTTCGGTCCGCACGCGCCTTATACGGTGTCCGATGAACCGCTGCAGCGCATCCTGACCCTGGCGGAAGAACTCGACTGCCAGATCATGATGCATGTGCACGAGACCGCCGGTGAGGTACAGGGCTCGGTGGACGCCAGCGGTGAGCGCCCGCTCGCCCGACTGGCCCGCCTGGGGCTGCTGTCGCCGCGCCTGCTGGCGGTCCATATGACGCAGCTGACCGAGGACGAGATTCGTCAGGTGGCGGACACCGGCACCCACGTGGTGCATTGCCCGGAATCGAACCTGAAGCTGGCCAGCGGCTTTGCGCCGGTGGAAGCGCTGCGCAACGCCGGGGTCAATGTGGCGCTGGGTACCGATGGCGCCGCCAGCAACAATGACCTGGATATGCTTGGCGAGCTGCGCACCGCCGCCCTGCTGGCCAAGGGCGTAGCCGGGGCGGCCGACGCGCTGCCCGCAGACGCCGCGCTGGCCATGGCGACCCTGAACGGCGCCCGGGCGCTGGGCCTGGATCAGCTGACCGGTTCGCTGGTGGCGGGCAAGCAGGCGGACATCATCGCCATTAATATGTCGGCGCTGGAAACCCAGCCGGTGTACGACCCGATTGCCCAGGTGGTCTACGCCGCCGGGCGTGAGCAGGTGACGCACACCTGGGTGGCGGGCCGCTGCCTGATGGCCGAGCGCCAGCTGCTGACCCTGAACACTGGCCGTATCCTGCGCGATACGCAGACATGGCAGGAGAATATCAATGCATGAGTCGCAACCGGGACAGAGCACCCCGCGCAATGTGGACGCTGGCGAGATCGCCAAGTTCGAGGCGCTGGCCGAGCGCTGGTGGGACCCGAACAGTGAATTCCGGCCGCTGCACGATATCAACCCGCTGCGCCTGAACTATATCGATGAGCGTGTGGGCCTGCCGGGCAAGCGCGCCATTGATATCGGCTGCGGCGGCGGCCTGGTGTCCGAGGGCATGGCCCTGCGCGGCGCGGCCGTTACCGGCATTGATCTGGGCGAAGCACCGCTGGCCGTGGCCCGCCTGCACGCGCAGAAATCCGGTGTGGAGGTGGAATACCTGGCGGTGCCCGCAGAAGAAATCGCCGACGAGCGCGCCGGGCAATATGACGTGGTGACCTGCCTGGAGATGCTGGAGCACGTGCCCGACCCCGCCTCGGTGGTGGCAGCCTGCGCGAAGCTGGCGAAGCCGGGCGGCAAGCTGTTCTTCTCCACCATCAACCGCAACCCCAAGTCGTTCCTGTTTGCCATTGTGGGCGCCGAGTATGTGCTGCGCCTGCTGCCGCGTGGCACCCATGAGTACGCCAAGCTGATCCGCCCGTCAGAACTGGCCACCTGGTGCCGGGCCGCCGGGCTGGAGGTCAAGGACACCACGGGCATGGTCTATAACCCGCTGACGCAGGTGTATAAACTGAACCGGGATGTGTCTGTGAATTATCTGATGTACGCGACCAAATGAAGCCAGAAGCCGTCTTTTTCGACCTCGATGGCACCCTGATCGACACCGCTCCCGACTTTTACGTGGTGTTGAATCAGGTGCTGGCAGCGGCTGGCCGCCCCGAACAGACGCTGGCCGCTGTGCGCAGCCAGGTGTCCAACGGCGCCCGGGCGCTGGTAACGCTGGGTTTCGGCCTGGCCCCCGGCGACGCGGGCTTTGATGCGGCCCTGAATACCCTGCTGGACGCCTACGAGCAACGCGTGGCCGTGGATTCGTGCCTGTTTGTCGGCATGGATGCAGTGCTGGACACCCTGGATAACGCGGGCATCCCATGGGGCATTGTCACCAACAAGCCGGAACGCTTCACGCTGCCGGTGCTGGTGGGGCTGGACCTGATCGAGCGAGTCGGCCCGATCATCTGCCCGGACCATGTCGCCCTGCGCAAGCCAGACCCCGAAGGCCTGCTGATCGCCGCCCGCCAGGTCGAGGCCGACCCGGCCCGCTGCCTGTACGTCGGCGATCATCTGCGCGACATCGAAGCGGGCCGCAATGCGGGCATGACCACGGTGGCGGCCCTGTTCGGCTATCTGGACCCGAATGAAGATCCACGCGCCTGGCACGCCGACCACTATATTGATGAGGCCAGCGATCTGTTGCCGCTGCTGCACATCTGACCCTGAAAACGTATCGACAGGATTGTGTATTCCATGAGCAAGACCACACTGGACCCGAACGCCGCACAGGCCGCCGCCCTGGCCTATGAGTGCCCCGCCGATGCCTTGAAAGACCGGGTCATCCTGGTCACCGGCGCGGGCGAAGGGATCGGCCGCGCCGTCGCGCTGGCCCTGGGCAAGGCGGGCGCCACGGTAGTGCTGCTGGGCCGCACCCAGGACAAGCTGGAAAAGGTCTACGACGAGATTCTGGCTGCGGGCGGGGCGCAACCGGCCCTGGTACCGGTCAACCTGGAAGTGGCCACCCCGGCCAATGTCGAGGAACTGGCGGCCATGCTGGACAAGGAATTCGGGCGCCTGGACGGCCTGCTGCACAATGCCTCGATCCTCGGTGATATTACGCCACTGGATAACTACGGCTACAGCACCTGGGACAGCGTGATGCAGGTGAACCTGAACAGCGCCTTCTACCTGACCCGTGCGATGCTGCCGTTGCTGCGGGCGGCACCAGAAGCCTCAGTGCTGTTTACCTCCTCCAGCGTGGGCCGCAAGGGCCGCGCCTTCTGGGGCGCCTACGCGGTGAGCAAGTTTGCCACCGAGGGGCTGGTGCAGGTGCTGGCCGACGAGCTGGAAAACACCTCGAAGATTCGCGTCAACAGCATCAACCCCGGTGCCACGCGCACACGTATGCGGGCGATGGCCTACCCGGGCGAAGAGGCGATGTCGGTGACGCCGCCGGAGGCGCTGGTGCCTGCTTACCTGTATTTGCTCGGGCCGGCGTCTGTCGGCGTGACCGGGCAGGCCTTGAACGCCCAGCCTGGTTGACAGAGCGCTGGGCTTCACGCCACGTTGACCCTTGCGCCCTGCCCCGTGCCTTTATGGTCATAGATGCCCCTTCCCCTGCGAGGGACGATGGTGCCTGACACTAAAACGAAAGGCACTACACGGGACGTATGGCCATGCCAAGAATCATCACGCTACTGCTGGGCGCCTGCCTGGTGCTCACCACCGCCGCCCTGCCCGCCAGCGAGCGTCAGCGCGGCCCGTCGATCAGCGATGAACAGCGCGAGGCCTTCCAGCGCCTGGCCCCGGGTGTGGAAATCACCCCGGAGCTGGTCGAGCTGATGCAGGAAATCACCTACAACCCGGACATGAGCGTGGACCAGCGCCTGCGCGCCATCAGCCGTCTGGCCGGGCTGGACCAGCTGCCGGAAGACCAGCGCATGGCGGTGACTATCTGCATCTGGGATATCGCCGGACGCGCCGGGCCGGTGTTCACCATCGCCGAAGAGCAACGAGTGCGGGCCGCGCAGTACGGCCTGAACATCAATATGGTGCCCTACACCAACGAAGGCGTGATGGTGGAAGAACTGCTCAGTGGCCGCTGCGACGCGGCGCTGATGACCGGCCTGCGGGCGCGGCAGTTCAACAAGTTCACCGGCACGGTGGACGCCATCGGCGCGGTGCCCACCGATGACCACATGCGCACCCTGTTGCAGGTGCTGGCGCACCCGCGTAACGCCGGGCGCATGGTGCACGGGGAATACGTGATCCTGGGCATCTTCCCGGCAGGCGCGGCCCATATCTTCGTGAATGACCGCGAGATCAACACGCTGGGCAAGGCGGCGGGCAAACGCGTGGTGGTGCTGGACTATGATCCGATGCAGGCGCAGATGGTCGCCGGGCTGGGTGCCACCCCGGTGCAGGCCGACATCACCCGGGCGCCGGGCATGTTCAATAATGGTGTGGTCGATGTGCTGGCCGCCCCGCTGGTGGCCTACGAGGCGCTGGAGCTGTATCGCGGGCTGGACCCGGACGGCGGCATCATCGACTACCCGCTGACCCAGTTGAGCATGCAACTGGTGGGCCGCCGGGCGAAGTTTCCCAACGAGGTGGCGCAGTTGATCCGTGAGGCCAGCTTTGAAGCCTATGAAGACATCATGGCGTTCCTGCGCCGCGAGGCCGAGCGGGTGCCGGACGACTGGTGGATCAATATCCCGGAAGGTGACAAGCAGGAATACGAAACCATGATGGAAGATGCCCGCGTGGAGTTACGCGGGCTGGGTTATTACGACGGCGACATGCTGCAGTTGCAGCGGCGTATCCGCTGCCGCTTCGAGAGCGACCGCAGTGAGTGCACCGACCCGAGAGAGTAGTGCCAGCATGCCTCGGGTCAGCGCGGCCCTCTCAACTGGCGGGTGATCAGACCCGGGTCGGCGTTGATGTCGGCATCCCGAAACCGGAAGCGAATCCAGTCCTTGTCACGGTAAGCCTTCGTCATATTGCTGAAGTACGGCGACGCCGGGTCGGTGGACTGGGAATAGGTGACGAAGCCTTCCGCTATCGGGTTGCCCTGCTCGTCCCAGGTGACCGTCTGGATATAGCTGTTCCCGAAAACAATGGGGTACCCCTCACTGGTCAGGCCACCCCGCGAGCTGGCAATGGTGAAGGCGCCCTCGAACCCCTCCCCGCCAAACACCGGAATGCGCTCGTCATGAATGGCGGAGAACTGCAGCTCACCCATCGGCGTATCCAGCGGGAAGCCGGACGCCACCGCCGTGCTCACGGCATCGGCAAACGCTGTTTCCACCAGCGGGCTGAGCGGGTTGAGTTGCGCGGGCGTATTGACCGGGTCGTTGACGTTGAACGGCTGCAACCACATGCCGGGCAACTCCAGTGGCAGCGGGTTGATGCCGCGCCAGAACTCGCGCCAGATATGCCCGCCCCGGGCCTCCAGATTATGAGTGCCGCCCCATTCGGCCAGCACGTCGCAGGCCTCACTGACATCCACCGGGCCGCTGGTGCCAAGCAACGGCAGCGGTAACGGAATGGCGCAGTAGGTATTCAGAATCGTGTCGCGGGCCAGCTCCACCGTCATCAGACGGCTTTCCAGCACCACCTCCTGCAACGTCTCCAGATCGAAGGTATTGCCCGGGCGACCGTCACTGCCGTCCAGGCGGTCGGTGACGTGCCGGATACATTGCCGGGTGCGCAGCGAGCGGGCGCTTTCTTCATCACCGATGATGGCGGCAAAGCCGGTCAGCGGTTCCGCCGGGTTGGTCAGCCAGTAGCTGTCGTTGCAGTTATGCACCCAGTCATCGCGGGTCAGCTTGGGCAGGTTGGCGGGGCCAAAAATGCCCGGCGCGGGCGCGTCATCGTCCGTGCGCCAGTCACAACTGCTGCTGTTGCCACGCAGGATCGGCACGCCGGGCTGCAACAGGGCAAACACCGGTGTCAGTGCCGTGGCGCAGGTCAGGGTCAGGTCGTCGGGGACATTCGGTACCACAGTCACATCACCATAGTAGACCGGCTTGCCCGGGCCGGTGGCCACGGTGTTGACCCACGGGGTGCCCAGCACGCTGCTGTGCAGGTCGACGAATTCCTCGAAGCTTTTGGCCTGGTTCCAGCGGAAGAACTGGTTCAGCAGACGATCGTTCTCGGCGTTGGCATCACGCAGGGTGTAGGCCGCCACCGGCGTCCAGTTCAGGATCGGCACGCCGGACACCTCGAATTCCAGCATCGGCCCGTAGTGAGAACGGTACAGGGTGCGGGTCTCCGGGCGAATGCTGCCGTCAGCCTCCAGGATCTCGATGGTGATGGGGTGCGCTTCCATATCGCGCAGTTCGCCGTCGAAGAAGTACTGGCGCGGATTCACCGGGTTCAGGCTCAGTTCGTAGAAGCTGAACCGGAACGCCGTGGACACGGTATGGCTCCAGGCAAAGTGTTCGTTGAAGCCGATCAGCACGGCGGGCAGACCGATCAGGGCGGCCCCCATGATCTCGATATCACCCACTTGCAGGTGGGCCATATACAGCCGTTCGGTCTTTTCCCAGGGGAAGTGGGGGTTGCCGAACAGCATGGACTGGCCGTCGCTGGTGGTCTCGCCGGTCAGGCCATACATGTTGCTGCCGAACGGCAGTTCGCGGGAAAACGGGAACGGCAGCAGGTTGCTGATGCCGTTGACCGCGCCGCCCACCGCTTCCAGCAGGTCGCTGATGATGTCGGCGGGGTTGATCGGCAGGGTGTCCAGTGGGTCCAGCAATGCTGGCGGCTGGGCGGAGGCCACCCCTTCGACAAACACAGACGAACTGGCGAGGACGGCCAGCCGGAAATAGCGCCGGTACATGTCGTCTTCGGTCAGCGGCAGCAGCCAGTCGGCGTCGCGGCAGGCCAGGTGGCGCCCGGGATGCTCGCCGTCGAGGATTTCCTGGCGATAGCGGTTGAAGCCATCGACAAAGCCCTTCGAGGCCTCCAGCACTTCCGGGTCGCTGTTCTGACGCAGAGGGGCGATGGCGTCATCAGTGGCCACATGGCGCCAGAAGAAATCAGCGTCGATGTTGCTGGCCACGGCACCGTTGGCCGGAATGGTGTAGGTGCCGTCGCCGCCCAGGTAGCGGGCGCGCAGGCCGCGAATGGTCAGGGTATCCTCGGCCAGCAGACACAGGTTGTCTTCAGCCTGGGCGTAGCCATAGGCATACCCCATGCTGCCGAAGTCGGCCGCCGTGATGTGCGGAATCCCCTCGCTGGTGCGCCGCAGGGTGGCGTCATAACCCCCGATGCGTGGGTCTTCCCCGCCGGGGGCACCGGTATTGATGGAACTGCTGCCGCCGCAGGCGGCAAGCAACAGGCTGGCAGTCAGGGCCGCAGGCAGGCGGCAGCGAAATCTGATCATGGGCGTTCCCGGGTCGTAGCGCGTTATATTGTTGTTCCCCGAGTTGTAGCCCGGCGCGCCCGCCACCGGGAGGCCCCGGCTACGATAAACCTCATGGATTTACAAAAATCCTAAATTGACTCCAAAGTCACATCGCGGGTCTGATGGGTCATAGGCCGTGATGCCCGGCGCCTGCTACAACCCTGAGGCATCAGGACATTGCAGCGGCGCTGCCGCGGAGAGCGAGTGTGAAAGTGAGCGTGAGAATGAAAACAATAGCCTTCCTGTTGACCCTGCTGACCAGCATCGCCCTGCCCGCCTGGGCGGTGGAGATCACACCGGCACAACGTGCAGAACTGGCACAGCTGGCGCCTGGCGTGGAAATCACGGCGGAAATGGCCGAGCAATTGCGCGCCATTGCCTTTGACACCAGCCTGCCCATTGAAGAGCGTGTGGCGGCAATGCGCCGGGCATCGGGCTTTCCCGATGATGCGCTGGTGAAGCGCCGTTTGTGTGTCTGGGATATCGCCGGGCGCAACGGGCCGATCTATCAGGCGGCGCGGGACCAGCGGTTGCGGGTGATGGAGTTCGGTGTGGATGTGGAGCTGGTGCCCTACACCAACGAAGGGGTCCTGGTGGAAGAGTTACGCGCCGGGCGTTGCGATGCCGCACTGATGACCGGACTGCGGGCGCGCATGTTCAACAAGTTCACCGGCACCATTGATTCGGTGGGCGGCCTGCCGACCGACGATCACATGCACATGTTGTTGCAGGTGCTGGCAAGCCCGCGCATGGCCGACAAGATGGTCAGCAACAATTATGTGGTGATGGGTATTGCGCCGGGCGGCGGTGCCTATGTCTTTGTGAACGACAAGAACATCAATTCGCTGGCGCGGGCGGCGGGCAAACGGATTCCGGTGCTGGAATATGATCCGACCCAGGCACGGATGGTGTCGCAGATCGGTGCGACGCCGGTGGCGGCGGATCTGGTGAGTGCGCCCAACATGTTCAACAACGGGGTGGTGGATGTGCTGCCTGCGCCGTTGATCGCCTACGAGATTCTGGAATTGTATCGGGGCATGGGTGACAGGGGCGGCATTATTGATTATCCGCTGGCGCAGATCACGATGCAGTTGATTGGTCGGGTGGACAAGTTTCCCAATGAGGTGGCGCAGCTGGTGCGTGAGGCGTTCTTCGAGGGCTATGGGGAAATCATGGAACAGTTGAACGCCGAAGCGGCGAAGGTGCCGGATCGGTGGTGGATCCAGATTCCCGAGGAAGACAAGCAGGAATACGAAACGATGATGCAGGATGCGCGGTTGCAGTTACGCGAGGAAGGGTATTACGACGCGGACATGTTGACGTTGCAGCGGCGGATTCGGTGTCGGTTTGATAATCGGCGGGGGGAGTGTACCAATCCGGTGGAGTAACGACGCCTGACTGTTGATCGGGCTGAGCTCCGTAGCCTGGTCGGCGGCTGGCGGTAAAGGCTTCCAGGACACGCCGTGAATACATCTGTTTTAGCCCCGGAAACCTTTCCCGCCATCCGACGCCCTACTTAGTGCAAACGTTCCGGCGGCGCGGGGAAGCCATCGAGGCCGCTGAACATGTCGACGCGGGTGTCGGAGAACATGTCGAGTTCCGGGGCCAGGGCCTGGATGTAGCGGTCGAAATACAGGAACTGTTTCAGCAGCAAGGCAAATTCGCGCGGAAAGCGGATGCCATGTTGTTCGCCGATCTTGACGATATCCATGAGCAGGCGATTGACTTCGCGTTCGTTGCGGTTGCCTTCCAGCAGGCTGGCCGGGTCGACGTTTTCCAGGCGCGATTGAAAGCTTTGCAGGTCGCGGGTCAGGGCGTCGACGCTGACGGTTTCGCGGGTCATGCCGATGGTGATCATGGCTTCGGCCACGCTGCGGTGGTCGCCATTGCTGATGCCGTCCAGGAATTGCGACATGGCTTCCCAGGTGTTCTTGCGGATGCGGCCGACCATGCCGAAGTCGATAAAGCCGACGCGGCCGTCCTTGAGCAGCATCAGGTTGCCGGCGTGCACGTCGGCGTGGAAGAAGTCACACAGCATCAGGCTGGAGAACCAGGTGTTGAGGGCGCTGACCAGGGTTTCGGCCGGGTCATCGACGTGCTGGCGCAGCACCTCAAGGTCGGTCAGGGGCACGCCGTAGAAACGCTCCATGGTCAGGACGCGGGTGGTGGTCAGTTCGCGGTATGGTTTCGGGGCCACGGCGCGTTCATTGCCGGTGAGTTCGAGGAAGGCGTTGAACTGTTCCAGGTGCCCGGCTTCCTTGAGGAAGTCGCATTCTTCAAGCATCGAGCCCTGCAGTTCTTCGATAACGCCGGAGACGGCGGAGCGGGACAGGCCGGGGGTCAGCATCTCGACAATGCGGGCGGCGAAGTAGAGAAAATTGAAATCGGTCAGCAATACGGTGCTGACGCCGGGCTTCTGGACCTTGATAACGACTTCTTCACCGGTATGCAGGGTAGCGGCATGGACCTGGGCGATGGACGCGGAGGCCAGGGGCTTGGGGTCGACGCGGCGGTACAGGGTCTCCAGCGGCTTGCCCAGTTCACGCTCGATGGTGTCGCGGATGAAATGGAACGGCAGCGCCGGAGTGCGGTCCAGACATTGTTGAAACTCCTCGACGTAGGTGTCGGGGAACAGTGAGGGTGAGCTGGCGATAAATTGGCCCAGTTTGATGTAGGTGGTACCCAGTGACTCGAAGGTTTCACGCAACAGGCGCGGCAGCGGTGGCCGCTGACCCAGCAACCAGCCCGCGCCGGTACGTGCCAGCACGGCGCCGGTCTGGAGCAGACGCAGGCCGCCACGGGCGGTGTCCCGGGCCAGCACGAGGCCTGCCCGGCGGGCGGCCATGCGCTCACGCATCAGTTCAACCTCAGTCTTTTTACTCATCCGGAGTCATCACCTTAATTTCGAGGGCTTCAAGCGGCCGTTCCGGGCCAGCGCATAGCTTACACCGGGAGTATAAGCGTTTGTAATTGCATGCTATGTTTTTTGTAATTGGCGCTTGTGCCAATAATGACCGTTCGGTACTGTTGCCGTCGTATCAGAACTACTCTCAGTGACTACAACTGTCTGTGATTACAACAGTCAGAACAATAATACGGAGATCGCTACATGAACGTGTTACCCACATTGCTGGGCTCCTTCAGTCGTTTGCGGCTGGCTCTCCTGGCCTCTCTCCTGGTTGTGCTGCAGGGCTGCGGTATCATCTACAAGACCACCGGTGATGTACTGATCAACTATGGCCGGGCCGAAATGGTGCCCTACCTGTTGATGGACAACGACGTGGCCATGGGCTGCGCCACTGGTGAGGCCCTGACCCCGCTGCTGCTTTCCTTTGAATCCGTAGGCTCCAACCCGGACCGTCTGGCACCGCTGGTCTTCACGGTGGCGGCCACCTGTACCGAGGCCCTGGCGCTGGAAGAGGAGCTGCGTTACAGCCGCGCCCTGAAGGAAGGCCGTGTGTCCGAAGCCCAGGATGCGCGTGAGCTGCAGAAGCGTTATCTCCGTGTGACCGCCCAGCGTTACCACAAGGCCTACCAGCGCACCACGGCCCAGTACGGTGAAGCCGACAATGGCCAGTGCCCGCGCCTGCGTACCGATTTCGACGAGCTGGTATGGCTGGTCGGCCAGATCGCCGGTGTCCAGGCGGTGCTGAACGATGGCGCTTCGGATGCCTCGCTGGGTATTCCCCGCGATATCGCTGCCAAGGTAGAGCGTGGCGCCGCCTGTGTAGACAACGAGAAATGGTGGGGCGTGCCCAACGGCACCCGCGCTGCCCTGTGGAGCATCCTGCCCATGTTCGCACCGGAAGGTGCTGACCCGTGGCGTGAAATGGACCGCTCTGTGCGTATCGGTTTCGAGCAGGGTGTTCGTCTGCCCAGCGCCCTCTTCGCCATCGCCGCTCACAGTGTCGGTGACGAACAGCGAGTACGCCGCGCCATCCGTGAGTTTTCCAAGAACGACAGCCATATCGATCAGAATTACGCCATGCTGGATGCGCTGGCCGAGTTCCTGATCACGGGGATTTCGGACCGCCTGTGGACGGAAGCCACAGGCAAACGTACGCCGTTTGGCGGCCTCGGGACCTTCTGGGACGATCAGCGTTCTTCCCAGCCCGCTTTTGACATTGACGATTTGCTCTAACTTAACCGTGCTTGGTAGCGGCCGGGGGTGCGGCCGCTACCGGATCAGGAGGCAGTAACCATGCGCATTTCCCGTTTTCTCTCCGTGGCAGTGGCCGCGTTGGCGCTGGGCTTTACGTCCCAGGCCAGTGCCAACACTCAACTTCGTCTGTGCGTGTTCGACATCATCGGCAGCTCCGGCGACATCTTCAACCTGATGCGCGACTACCGCACCGCCGCCCTCGGCCAAGGTGTCGATTTCCGCATGCGCGCCTTCACTGATGAAAATATCGCCTATGAAGAACTGACCGGTGGCCAGTGTGATGTGGCCGCCATCACCGGTATCCGTGGTCGCCAGCTCAACAGCTACACCGGCAGCCTGGATTCCATCGGCGCTATTCCCAATTATGATGCGCTGCGCATGGTGGCCCAGGTGCTGGCCAGCGAAAACCCGCGTATCACCCCGAACCTGCGCAATGGCCCCTACGAAGTCATCGGTATCGCGCCCATGGGTGCGGCCTATCTGTTCGTGAAGGACCAGAGCATCAACAACGTCAACGCGCTGGCCGGCAAGTCCATCGCGGTGATGGAATATGACGTGGCCCAGGGCCGCATGGCTTCCCGCGTCGGCATGTCGCCGGTGATGTCTGATATCACCAACTTCTCCGGTCGCTTCAATAACCATAGCGTGGACATCTGCTTTGCTCCGATGGCGGCCTACAGCGCACTGGAACTGTATCGCGGCATGGGCCCGGACGGCGGTATCGTCGACTACACCCTGGGCCAGCTGACCATGCAGCTGATTGCACGTCACGACAAGCTGCCCGAGGGCTTTGCCGCCTGGTCACGCAAGTACGTGTTCGAGAACCTGTATGACCGGGCTCAAGCCGTGGTGGACAACGCCTACAACGATGTCAGCGACGATCGCTGGATCCGTGTCAGCGAGGATGACACCATGCGCTACGACGAAATGATGCGCGAAGCCCGTATCGACCTGACCGAACAGGGCGTGTACAGCAAGGAAATGATGTCCCTGCTGCGCAACATCCGCTGCCGACTGGACAGCTCGCGTGGCGAGTGCAGCGAGAACCTCGAATAAGGCCATTGCCGGAGGACTCGGTAACGCCCGAAACAGAAACGGGCCCTGATCGGCCCCGTTTTTACATTCCCCAGACATGCAATTACTGAAAAGCTGCTTTGAATGAGCGCTTCGGTGTAGGCATGGGGGCTCAGGTCACATAGAATCGGGCGATGCTCCGGGATGCCCCGTTTGGTATCCGGCTTTAACACAATCCATCATGCCCCGGCACCTGACCGGGTGCTGATAACAACAACCGGGTGAACAATGACTACAGCGTCGTCTTCATTCAAGATAGCCAATCGCTCTGTCGGCGAGTGGATATCGTCTCTCCCTACTCTCATCATTCTGCTGATCACCATCTTCGTCGCCTCCGGCGAGATCATCCACTCGCAGCTGCTGCGCGTGGGCGAAGCCACCTGGGAGGAGTACTTCCTGCTGCGTGGTGCCGGGGTGGTGGGTGAACCCACCTGTGACCGCAACCCCGACATCGACGAGCAGGTCCAGCGCACGGTCGCCCAGCGCGAGGCCGATATGGCCGATGATCCGCTGGCGGACATGTTCGGCACCGATATCGACGAGGACGCCATCCGGCGCTCCATCGAGCGGTCGGTGCAGGTGTGTAACGAGCGCTGGGACAGGTTCGAACGCATTGAGGAGCGGGTCACCCCGGGGGTCAAGGCCTTCCGGACGGTGGAGGTCGGCGTATCCCGCATGATCACCACCATTGGCGAGAGCCGCCGCACCCTGCTGACGCTGCTGGTGCTGATCTGTGCGGCCACCGCCACCATGAGTCGCCACCACATCGCCATTCGCCCGGTGCGTACGGTGCGCGACCACTATGTATCCACCATCGCCCTGCTGTCCGCCAATACCCTGCTGTTCGTCTCGGCGGTGCAGTACCGCGAGCGTCAGCTGATGAGCATCGCGGAGGGCATATCGGTCAGTCACTACGGACTCAACCTGATCTGGATAACCGGGTTCGGGGTGCTCGCAGCCATCAATATCTATCATCTGGTAAAGCCGCCGAAGACGCTTGAGCAGGGCGGCAACTATGGCAAGGCCCTGCTCACCATCCCGCTGTACGGCTTCATGTCGCTGTCGGCTGGTACGCGTTTCATGCTGGATGGCTATTACCACGGCATGAGCGTCTACCTGGGCATGATGATGGAACACTCCACCATGTTCCTGAACCTGGCCCTGTATATCTGGATCGGGATGATGCTCAAGCAGACCCGCATGGCGCAGCTGGTGTTCAACGTGCTGCGGCCGTGGAAGATGTCACCGGAACTGCTCTGCTTCGTGGTCCTGCTGGTGACCGCCGTGCCGACCGCCTACACCGGGGCCTCCGGGATCTTCGTGATCGCGGCCGGTGCGGTGATCTACAGCGAACTGATGCGTGCCGGGGCACGCCCACAGATGGCTCTGGCGACCACCGCCATGTCCGGCTCCATGGGTGTGGTGCTGCGTCCATGTCTGCTGGTGGTCATCATCGCGGCGCTGAACAACCAGGTGACCACCGCCGAACTGTTCGGCTCGGGCCTGAAGATCTTCTTCCTGACCGCGTTCCTGTTCTTTATCTTCTCGCAGTTCGCCCGCAAGGAACCGGCTCGCATCGCGCCATTCCGTGAGGCCCTGCCGGAGAGCATCCGCCGTCTGCGTCCGCTGATCCCCTATGTGGTCCTGATGGCTGCGGTCATCATGTTCTTCAACCACGTGCTGGACCGTCGCCTGGACGAGTTCTCGGCGCCGATCATCCTGCCGGTGGTGCTGTTGTCGATCCTGATCTACGAGTACGTTTTCTCGAAGAAGACGCCTGAACAGCTGGGTCTGGAAGTGGAAGATACCGCTGGCGGTGATCCACGCCCGACGGGCTTTGAACCGGCCCTGCGCCGCGCCACCAACGAAACCACCGGCCACATCGGTGCCCTGCTGATGCTGATGGCGCTGTCTGTAAGCGTGGGCGGTATCATCGAGCGTACCGGCCTGATGGAAGCCATGCCGACCGACTTCGCTTCGGTCTGGGTGGCGGCTGCCCTGCTGATGCTGGTGCTGGTGGGCATCGGTATGATCATGGACCCGTATGGCGCTGTGATTCTGGTGAACGCGACCATTGCCCAGGTGGCCTTTGCGGCCGGCATTGACCCACTGCACTTCTGGATGATGACGCTGGTGGCCTTCGAGCTGGGGTACCTGACACCGCCTGTTGCCTTGAACCACCTGTTGACACGACAGGTGGTGGGCGACGACGAGGTGGAGAAAGCCAAGCTCACCACCGGGCCCTTCTGGGATCGCTACGAGAAGTTCCTGTTGCCCATTGCGGTGATGCTCACGGCGCTGATTACCGTGACCTTCCTGCCGCTCTGGTTCGACGGACTGCACGAGTGGCTGTTCCAGAAGGTCGGCCGAGGCTGATCCCCGCTGGAGCCCACATGAAAACGCCCCGAAAGGGGCGTTTTTTTTGCCCCGTTCATGTACCCTTGGCGCCCGGAACGTCATCCTGTTTCAAATGATTCGGAGACCCTGTCAGCCATGACCGAACAGACCCCTCCCCCGCGCCCCCGTACCCAGCATGAACGCATCCACGGCCGCGACTACGAGGCGGCGCCTTCATCTTATCGACCGGTATGGCGTCTGCTGCTGTTACTGGCGAGCATGGTGGCGGTGGTGGCCGTGGCAGCCATCGTCGTGGATTACTTCGTACTGACCTGAGGTTAAAGCGAGGGAGGTTCGAAGCGCTCGCGCAGCAGTCCGGCGAGGCGATCAAGGCGGTCACGGCGGGCCGCCAGACCAAAGATATTCATCATGCGGGTGGCCCAGCCCAGCATCATGGCCAGCGTATCGCCGCCCCGGCGCGGGATCACGTGCAGGTGGACATGGGGGACATGCTGGTTGGCCGCCTTGCCATCGTTGATCACCAGATTATGTCCCTTGACGGCCAGCCCGGCGGCTTTCTGCGCCGCAATGGTACGGCGCGCCAGATCCATCATGTGGTTGATCAGTTCGGGCTCCAGTTGCTCTACCAATGGCGCATGCTGGCGCGGAATCACGAGCGCATGCCCCTCGCGCACCGGGAACAGGTCGAGGATGACCATGGCCTGCTCATCCTCATAGATCACGCTGGCGGGGAGTGTCCCCGCCGCGATTTCACAGAAGATGCAGTCCCCGCTCTTTTTCACAGGCGCCGCCGCAAGAACAGGACCAGACCGCCGAGCATCAGGGCCAGCACGCAGGCCGCCAGCAACGGCGCTCCGGCACGCATGGCCTGCCCGTCGGCCTGAATCAGCGCCTCGAACAGGGTAATGATCCATGCTGGTGCCAGTGCTTCAGTCTCTTCGGAAACGAGCCACGGCATGAACAGAATCGCAATCGACAGCGCGCGCAGGGGCGTCTTCAGCCATACTGCCCAGCGTACGGTCAGCCACCAGATCACCGCCACCACGATCGTCGCAGCACCCAGGTAAGCCAGCCAGGCCATCATGTAACTGTCTCCGGACACGCACTTGTCTCCTGTAAGTCACCGGCATCAGGGCCCGCATGATAGCAGATTGCCGTCACGCGGGCGGAATCAATCGCGCCACCGCACGACCTGGTCCTCAAGGATATAGTCCTCATAGTTTTCTTCGGCCACCCCGACCTCGCTGACCAGGCGGCCGCGCATGGCGATCCCCGCCTGCTCCACACTGTGCGGGTCACCGCTGAGCAACGGGTGCCAGGATGCCAGCTCCTCACCCCGGGCCAGGCGCCGGTAGGCGCAACTGCTCGGCAGCCAGTCCCAGCCCGCCACCTCCGGGGTCACCTGAACACAGCCGGGCACCCGGGCCAGACGGTTGGGGTAATCGGTACAACGGCATGTGGCGGTATCCAGCAGACGACAGGCCAGCCGGGTGACATAGACCTCGCCGCTGTCCTCGTCTTCCAGACGCACCTGGCAACACCGCCCGCAGCCGTCGCACAGGGCCTCCCACTCTTCTGCGGTCAGCGCTTCCAGCGGGAAGCGCTCCCAGAAGCGCTCACGCATCAGCTGGGGGCCGGCGGCCCGGCGCCAGGTAGAGGTCGTCATCCGGTGGCGGCGGCATTTGCAGGAACCAGCCCTGGGACAGCAGCGCTTCGCGGACTTTTTCGGCGTCCACGCGCGCCAGCGGCCGCCCGGGCTTCATCAGCATGTCCACGACATGACGCGGCGTGCCGAAGCGCTCGCGCAGAGCCTCCGGCACCGCGTCCAGACCACGTTCCTTGTTCACGTACAGGTACATGCCCTCGTGGCGTGCGCTGTGATAGATCGAACAGAACAGATGTTGCGCCGTCATGGCAGCATCTCCAGCAGGGGGCGGGTGACCACCTCATGGCGCCAACCGAGTAGCGGTTCCGGCAGTTGCTCCGGATGCCGGGCCAGGGCCTCCAGCCAGCGGCGGCGCATCAGCACTTCCGGGCTCAGTTGCAGCGCCTCGGCGATCTCGGCCACGCGGCTGCGCAGGGCCTTGATCAGGGCACGTTCTTCCGGCGTCGGCGGGCCGGGCAAGGCCGGTGGCGGCGTCTGCTGTTCGCCCTCGCGCAACAGCGCCAGCAGGGTTTCGCCATCACGGCGGATGGTGGACGGATGCAGGTCCAGCGCGGCCAGTTGCTCGCGCCGGGTCGGCGCTTCCTGTGCCAGCGCCAGCATCGCCGGGTCGCGCACCAGGAAGCCGCGCGGCATGTCACGCTCACGCGCCTGGATGTCGCGCCAGCGCGCCAGCACCACAAGACGGGCCAGGGCCACGCCACTCAGGTTGCCAGCCCCCTTGACCTGACGCCAGGCGTCCTCCGGGTCGGCCACTTGCGTGGCCTGTGCCAGTTGCCGGTCACATTCTTCCTGCCACCAATGGTCGCGACCCAGCGTGGCCAGCCGTGTGTCCAGCTGTGCCAGCAGTTCCGGCAGCCAGACCACGTCATCACGGGCATAGGCCAGTTGCTGCTCGCTCAGCGGGCGGCGCAGCCAGTCGGTGCGGGTGGCATCCTTGGGCAACTCGGTACCGGTCAGGTCGCGCACCAGGCGCTGGTAGCTGCATTGCAGATCATGGCCGGTCAGTGCCGCCGCAATCTGGGTGTCGCGGATCGCCGCGGGCTCCTCGCCGGTGTGCATACGCAGCGCTTCGATGTCTTCCGAGCAGGCGTGCATCACCAGCGTGCGGCCGGACAGCAGCTGCGTCAGCGGCGCCGGATCATCCGTCATGGTGGTGGGATCGATCAGCCATATACCCTGCTCGCCCGCATTCACCTGCACCAGCGCCAGCCGGGGCCAGAAGGTGCGTTCGCGCATGAATTCGGTGTCCAGAAACAGGGGCCGGTCGGCGGCCAGGGTGCTGGCCATCTCGGCCAGCCGGGCGGGCTGGTCTATCCAGTGGTAGGTCATGAGTCGCCTTCGGTGCGTGTCTGGCCGCACATTATAGGGGCGGCAAGCGGCCCCTGATACCCTATACTCCCGGAGCATAACAACAGGGAGAAGACGTGTGCGCACACTGAAAATATTGCTGATCCTGACGGCACTGGTACTGATAATGGCCGCTCTGCTGACCCGACCCGGCCAGGTGGATGCCGTGGGCTGGGCTGCGCCACCGCCCCCCGCCGACGAAGGCGTTCTGGCGGAAAACACCGACCTGCGCCAGGCCACCCTCATGGGGCTGGGCGTGCTGGATGGCCCGGAAGATATCGCCATTGATCGCGATGGGCACATCTACACCGGCACCGTGGACGGTCGCATTGTGCGCGTGAGCCGTGACGACGGGCAGATCACCCTGCTGGCCAACACCGGCGGCCGACCGCTGGGCATGGAGTTCGATGAAGACGGCAGCCTGCTGGTGGCCGATGCCCATCGCGGTCTGCTGCGTGTGGCACCGGATGGCGAGATCGAGGTGCTGACCCACAGCGTGGACGGCCAGACCATCCTGTTTGCCGACGACGTGGCCATCGCCCCGGACGGCGTCATCTACTTCACCGATGCCTCCACCCGCTTCGGTCTGGACGACTACCAGCTGGACCTGATCGAAGGGCGCCCGAACGGCCGCCTGCTCGCCTTTGATCCGGACACTGGCGAAACGCGGGTCGTGCTGGAGGACCTTTATTTTGCCAACGGCGTAACGCTGTCGGCGGACGGCCAGTACCTGCTGATCACGGAAACCGGCCGCTACCGGATCACGCGCTACTGGCTGGACGGCCCGCTGGCGGGCACCCGTGACCTGTTTGCGGAAAACCTGCCGGGCTTCCCGGACAATATTTCCACGCGCCCGGACGGCAGCGGCTACTGGGTGGCCTTGCCAAGCCGTCGCAATCCGCAGCTTGATGCGATCAGTGACTCGCCGCGCCTGCGCAATCTCACCGCGCGCCTGCCCGCCTGGCTGCAACCGGCGCCGGAGCATTACGGCATGGTGCTGTTTCTGGATACCGACGGTGTGATTCGCATGGCGCCGCGCGACCCGGATGGCGAGATGCTGTACGAGCTGACCTCGGCGACGGAGCATGAGGGCTATCTGTACATGGGCACGCTGGGCGGCGACCGGATCGGGCGCTGGGCGATCCCGGTCTATTGAGCAGGCGGGGCTGCGCCGGGCGAATTGCCCTGCTATCCTTCGCACCCTCAAAACTTGCACCCGAAACCTCGCGATACAGGGATTGCCCGATGACGACGAAACTCGTGCTGGTCCGCCATGGCCAGAGCGTCTGGAACCAGGACAACCGCTTTACCGGCTGGAAAGATGTCGATCTGACCGAGCAGGGCCGCGCCGAAGCCGCCCGCGCCGCAGAGCTGCTGAAAGAGGCAGGCTTCGAGTTTGATGTGGCCTACACCTCAGTGCTCAAGCGCGCGATTCGCACCCTGTGGACCATCCTCGACGGCATGGACCAGATGTGGATTCCGGTGATTCGCAACTGGCGCCTGAATGAGCGTCACTACGGCGCCCTGCAAGGTCTGAACAAGGCCGAAACCGCGCAGAAATACGGTGATGAGCAGGTGCTGATCTGGCGCCGCAGCTATGACACCCCGCCGCCGAAGATGGACCGCGACGATGAGCGCTACGCGGGCCGCCAGCGCGTTTACAAGGATCTGAGCGAAGACCAGATTCCGCTGAGCGAGAGCCTGAAAGACACCGTGGACCGCTTCGTGCCTTACTTCGACGCCGAGATCGCGCCGCAGATTCGGGCTGGCAAGCAGGTGCTGATCGTAGCCCATGGCAACAGCCTGCGGGCGCTGGTGAAGCATCTCGACCAGGTGTCCGATGAAGAGATCCTGAAGCTCAATATCCCCACGGGTATCCCGCTGGTGTACGAGCTGGATGACGACCTGAAACCGATTCGCAGCGGTTATCTGGGTGATGCTGATGCCGCTGAGAAAGCCGCCGCTGCGGTGGCCAACCAGGGCAAGGGCGAGCACTGATAGCTCAGTCGGCGGGATGCCGGTCATGACGACCGGCCTCCCACGCCGCTTGCAGCACCGGATCGGTATAGGGGTTTCTTGCCCCTCCAACAGTTTCCCTGCCCTGCCGGTAGGCCCCGTCGACATCGGCCTGCGGCTCACCCCGCTGGCGCAGCCACCACTGTCGGATATCCGCACCCGCACACATCAGCAACGGCACCAGCACCAGACTCACCAGCGTGGCAAACAGCACCCCGAATGCCAGCGACACGGCCATCGGCACCAGAAACGCCGCCTCCGCACTGCCCTCCAGCAACAGCGGCCCCACACCGAGGAAAGTCGTGACCGTCGTCAGCATGATTGGCCGGAAACGTGCAGCACCGGCCGACACCACCGCTTCATGCAGCGGCACCTGGTCACGACGCAACCGGTTCACTTCATCAATCAGCACCAGGTTGTCGTTCACCACCACACCACTCACTGCAATCACCCCGATCACCGACCAGAGTGTCATGTCCAGCCCCAGCAGCAGGTGCCCAAGCACCGCCCCCACCAGACCGAACGGAATCACGCTCATCACCAGAAACGGCTGCGACCAGGTGCCGAACAACACCGTCAGCACGAAGAACATGCCGATCAACGCCAGCAGGTAGGTGTAACTCAGATGATCCAGAAAGGCCTCGATGGCCTTCGGCTTGCCCGCGATCCCCCAGTCGGCCTCGGGGGCGATCTCATGCAGGTCATCCAGCATCCCGGCCTGCACCTGGCGCATCACCGCACCCGGTGAACTGATACGGCTGTCGACGAAGCCGGACACGGTGGCATTGCGGCGCCGATCGAAGCGGCTCATCAAGGCGGGCGCATCGCGCTCCACCAGCGTGGCCATCACCGACAACGGCGCCCAGTCGCCGCTGGGCAGGCGCACCGGCATCTGCGCCAGGGCCCAGAGCGAATCGGTGTCGTCAGCCCGCAGGCGCAGCATCACCGGCACCTCGGTGTCCTGCTCCGGCATGCGGTCGATCTCGATGCCGTGCACCGCGTCGCGCACCTGGCTGCCCAGGCTGTCTTCGTTCAGGCCCGCATGGCGGGCGGCCTCGGTCAGCGAAATATCCACCTGGCTGCGGCGCGCGTGCAGGCTGTTGCTGACCTCGTGTACCCCGGCCAGGCTGCGCAGCAAGCCCTCCAGTTCTGCCGCCAGACGATCCAGCACCTGCGGATCGTCATGGAACAGGTTGATATGAATATCCGGGCGCGTCTGGATCAGGCTGGCATCGAAGCGTGTCGACAGCGCCTCGCTCACCGGGCCATGCAACGCCCGCCACTGGCGCGCCACCTCGTTGGGTGACAGCGGGCTGTCGGGCGCCAGCTTCAGGCCCACGCGCACCCGCTGGGCAGCGTCCGGGTCTGCCGCATTGGAAATCTTTTCGTGAAACCCCTGCTCGGCAAAGCGGTGGGCAATCACCGGACGACCGTGGGCCGCCTCCAGGTCCTCCGCCAGCCGGATCGCTGAGGTTTCCAGCCGCTGCAGGGCATTCCCGGTACGCCGATCGCTGGTGCCCTGGGGGAACACCACCTCTGCCACCACATGGTCGGCCGCCACGTCCGAGAACAGCACGGTGTTGACCCAGCCGTTGGCCAGCAGCGAGGCACACAGCGCCAGCAGCCCGGCAAACCCGACAATCACCGGATAGCGCCAGGCCAGCAGCCGTTCAATCAAGGGCCGGTAAACCCGCAGCAGCACCTTGTCCAGCCCGGTATTGACGCGCTCGCTGAGGCGATCGGACGCGGCGGTAAAGCGCCTCGGGCGGTCGCTGATTCCCGCCAGGTGGGCGGGCAGTATCCACAGGGATTCCACCAGCGACAGCATCAGAATGGCGATGGCCACCACCGGCACCACGCGCATCAGCGCCCCTTCTGCGCCGGGCAGGAACAGCAGGGGCGCAAAGGCCAGCGCGGTGGTCAGCACGGCGAAGGTGACGGGACGGGCCACTGCAGCGGCCCCGCGCAGGGCGGCTTCCTCGCCGCGATAGCCCAGGCGCCGCTGGTGGTGCACGCTCTCGCCCACGATGATGGCGTCATCCACCACGATGCCCAGCACCAGAATGAACGCGAACAGAGAGATGGTGTTGAACGATTCGCCCAGTATCGGCATCACCAGGCAAGCGCCCAGCATCGCCACCGGAATGCCCAATGCGATCCAGCGCGCCAGCCCGACGCCCAGCGCCAGCGTCAGCACCACCGCGAGGATCGACAGCGCCACCAGAGCATTGCGCCAAAGCATACCCGAGCGGCTGCGGAAGGCTTCGGCGTCGTCCTGCCACAGGGTCAGATTGACCCCCGGCGGCAATACCAGCGCGTCGCGGTAAGCCTGCACCGCATCCGCCACATCCAGCACCTGCTGACGACCGATGCGGTAGATATCCAGCGCCACGGCGGGTTCACCGTCCAGCCAGGCACGCATGGTGTCTCGGGCGAAACCGTCACCGGGTGTGGCGACATCCCCCAACCGCAACACGTCTCCGTGCCCGTACTGCCGCAGGGGGCGCATCAGGTAAGCCCCGGCGTCATCGGCGCGGCGTCCGGTTTCCAGCAACAGCGGTCCTTCGCCGCTGCGCAGAATGCCCCCCGCCACACTGTCCAGTGAGGTGCGTACACCTGCCGCCATTTCCGCCAGCGACAGATCATGGCGGCGCAGGTCCGCCGCCGTCACCTCCAGTGCCAGTTCCCGGGCGGGCAGGTTCTCGATATCCACCACCGAGATGACGTCGCTGGCCAGCAGCCCGGAGCGCACTTCGCGCGCCAGCGCATACAGTGCCCAGGGCGCCAGTTCACCGGACAGCACCAGCCGCGCCACCCGGTTGCGCACGACCAGTTCCTGAACCCGGGGGCGTCCGGCACGGGCTGGCAGGGTGTCCAGGGCATCCAGGGCGGTGCGCACCTGTTCCAGTACCACGCGGGTCTGGTAACCCTGCTCGATATCCACCGTGATGCTGCACAAGCCCTCGCGGGCTTCGGTGATCATCTCGGCCAGCCCCTCGATGCCATAGAGGGCATTTTCCAGCGGCATGCACACCAGCGCCTCAACCCGGTCCGGCGCCGCCTGGGGAAAATTGACCATGATGCCGAGACGATCCAGCGGCACGTTGGGCAGCGTTTCCTGGCGGGTCTTGCCCATGGCCAGCACGCCACCGATAACCAGCACCAGCATCAGCAGGTTGGCCACTGCCGGACGCCGGGTGAACCAGCGGATACTGTTCACCGCACGCCCTCGCCAGCGCTGAGGTCCAGGGTGCGGCCAAAGGGCCGGGCCTGTACGCGGGTGCCTTCTGCCCAGCGCAAGCCACCGCTCAGGGCGATCCGGTCGCCACGGGCCAGTTGACCGGTCTGCACATAGATAGCATCGGCGTCCTGATAGACCGGCGTGACCGGCACACGACGCAGGCGCTCGTCTTCATCGACCTTCCAGATATGCCCGGCGCCCGCCAGCACGGAGCGCGGCAGTCGCACCAGTTCCGGCGCCGGGCGGCCACGCAGCGTGGCCTCCACCAGCATGCCCGGCTCCAGCGGCACAGCCGCCTCTTCTTCCAGTTCGACCTGGGCCACCAGATAAATCATGCGGTTGTCGTTCAGGCCGCCTTCGCGGCGCACGACCCGGCCCGACCAGCGACCGGCCTGACCGCCGAAGCGCCCGGCAAGCGTCACCTCCGGGCCCTGCTCGCCAGGGCTGCCGTGCAGTGGCATGTCCAGCAGTGCCAGCCAGTCATCGCGTACCGGCAATCGCACTTCCAGACTGCGGGTGCTGTACAAGGTGGCCAGACGCTCGCCCGCCGCCACCTGCTGCCCCGGCTGCACCTGGACATCACGCAAGCGCCCGGCAAACGGTGCCTTGACCCGGGTTTCTGCCAACTGCCGCTGAGCATCGCGGACCCCGGCCTCGGCCGCCGCCAGCCGCCCCTGCGCTTCATCCATGTGCGGCACCAGGCGGGCATAATCCGACGCCTGCTCTCCGTTGGTCCGTCGCGCCACCTGGGCGCGGGCGCGGGTATCCGCCAGGTGCAAACGTGCGGCGCTGGCTTCGTGGCGCTGACGCGACAGGGCCAGTTCATACGGCTCCGGGTCCTGACTGAGCAGCAGGTCGTCTTGCTCGACCATGCCGCCATTGCGAAACGCCGGATGGGCGTCGGTGACCGCGCCGCTGACCCGCGCCACCAGCACCACCTGGCGGGCGGACTGCACGACACCGTGGGTGGTCACCGGCACCGTGCGCACGCCCGGCTGCACGGTCACCACGTCCACGGCCACCGCGCGCTCGCGCGCCGGTTCTCTTGCTTCCGGCAGGGGCCGCTGTTGCAGTAACCACAGCACCAGTATCAGGCTGGCCAGCACGGCCAGCGTCGTGGCGATTTGCCACCGCAGGGGCAATCGGGTCACGCGTGCGCCTCCAGCAGGTCATCCGGGGCCAGGTGGCGACGTTGCTCACCCGCCGGGCCACGGGACGACGCGGGCAACAGCGCCAGCAGGTTGTCCTGCCAGGCGGCCAGGCAGGCGTCCCGCGCTGCATCGTCGCAACCCAGTATCGGGTCCAGCCGCAGGCTCAGGGTCAGCGCGCCGTTACAAATCAGGATGCCATTGGCGACCGGATGATTCGGGCTGCCGGGCCCGCAGATGGCCATCACGGTGCGCGGCGGAATATCGCTGTCGCGGTAATCCAGCCACCACTCCCCCAGATAGCTGAACGAGCCGAGGTAACTGCTGCGCCCCAGCAGATGCCGGTACAGGTAATTGATGCAGGCTTGCGGTAACAGGCTGGCCCAGCGCCCCTGATGCCACAGCCACCAGTGGTCGCCGGCACGCAGACGTTCGCGCACCGCATTGTGGATCAGTGCCGCATCCGCCGCCGCAGGCAGCGGCAAATAAAAACCGCTCAGGTTGTTGGCCTCGGGATCAGCCAGTTCGACACTGCCGCGCAGGTTGACCGGGAACAGCCAGGCCCCCGCCGTGGTACCCGGCTCGACGAGACGGGTCATCACCATGTCGTGCAATGCCGACAGCAACAGGGCCGTCAGCGGTACACTCCGCTGCCGGGCGGCCTGCTTCAGGGCCAGTGTCTCGGCGACGCTGAACCAGCCCACCGACACCTCATTGCTGCCGGATGTGGAAGTGGCCCGCCAGCGGGTAAAGGGCATGGGTGTGGCCGGACGGGTCTGCTGCCGCCAGCGTGCCCAGGCCAGACGACTGAACGCCGGCACCGGGTGGGCTACGGCCTCGGGCTGCTGCAGGATACGGGCACCGTGGCACCGGGCCAGGCGCTGCATGGCGCCCTGCCCGTCCACCTCCTGATGAGACAGGTATTCCCAATGGATCGCGCCGGTGCGCGGCGCCAGCCAGGCCACTCGAATCTCGCTGGAGATACCAAGCGGATCACGGGCACGAAACCAGGGGGCTGTGCCGTCCCGGCGCAGATAAACCGGAAGCGTCGTCATAGCCGGGCGACCTCCACATAGGGCAAACGGCCATCCAGTTGATCGCGGGGGTCGCCATCGTAGCTGACCAGATAATGACGACTGCCGAGGCTCTGGCGACGATATCCCTGCACCGCCTCGCCCGCCGGATCACTATCAAAAAAGCCGGTGCTCAGGGCAGGCACGTCGCGCTGCTCAAGCATGCGCCGGAGCAATGCATCGACAATCGCCGGGTCATCGTCTTCCACCAGCAGGGTATGCAGCATCAGGTAATCCAGGGTGCCGCCCGCCGGCGGCAATCGCAGCCCGCCGCGCAGGCGGCTGTTCAGGTTCCAGGCATGACGCAGCCAGCCCAGCCCGGTGGGATAGGCCAGCACCCGGGTCTGTTTGAAGCCCTTCTGGTTCCAGCATCCGGCCACGCCCACCAGCTGCCGTCCGCGCCAGGCCAGGAAAAAGTCGGACAGCGACAGCCCCCGGTAATAGGGGGAGCCCGCCAGCAAGGCGTTGAAGCGGTAGACCGGAAAGAACTGGCGCCGTGGCGCCTGCTCACGCAGCCATTCACGCAGCGCTGGCACATCGGCATTCGTGGCGCGAGTCACGCGGGGACCGTGCTGACGACCCCGGGGCGGCGCAAACAACAGATGGGTGGTGATGTCGCCATGCGGGTAATACGTGGGCAAGCCCGCACGCCCGCTGCCGACGGTGGCCATGGACAATTCGTTGTCGCGCAGGATGACAGTGGACATCCACTCGCCGGGTGCCAGCACCGTTTCCAGTTCACGGAACAACCGCAGCAACAGGCGCGAGCCTCGGGCCTGAGGCGCCAGGCGAAGATCGTGAGCGTAACGCAACGCCACCGGTGTGCCGTTGAGGTACACCTGACGGCGGCCGATATTGACGACGGCCAGCACCTGGTTATCGTTGGCCGCGCGCGCGACCCAGACATCATCCTGCTGGCAGCTGATGCTGCTGCCATGGAAGTAACTGGGCTCGCGCTCGAAGTTGAGCAGTACCCGGCCGGGCTGCGGAGTCTGCCGCACCAGCGACAGGATAGCGCCGTCATCCTCGGCGGTGGCGGGCCGAATCACACAGCGCATGAGTCCACCTCCCCCTGACGGGCGGCGGGCAAGCGCAGCGCCGCAGGCAGGGCCCCGGGCCACAGTCGCAGGGGCTCGATCTTGATGTTGCCCTCGATCATGCCCAGATCCCGGCACAGCCCGAGATAATGCTCGCGCATATGCCGGTGGCACAGCACCCGGGCAGGCGCCAGTTGCCCCAGGTTGCGGGCCAGAGTGTAGTGAAACTGCTGGCCCAGGGCTTCGTCGAGGCGCGCTGCCAGACGCGCACTGTCTGTGGGGACGTCAGGCCGGTCACTGTCGAGCAGCAAGAGGTATCCGGCGCGGCCCTCGCCGTCACAGTCCTGGGCGGCCAGCAGGGTCACTACACGCTGGCCGTCTGCCAGCGGCAGCGCATCCAGTACCTGCTGGACAAACACTGCACTGAGCTTTTCCCCGACCATGTCCACGCCGTCATCGCGGCCCAGAAAGGTCAGGCAGGGCACGCTGCCCAGGTGACCACTGACGCGCACACGATCCTGCATCCGGTAACGCAGCATGCCGCTGCCCGTGGTCAGCAGGGGTTGCACTTCCTGCCCTTCGCGCAACGCCCAGGGGGGCAGAATCCGGCCACTGTCGAGATCTTCGAATTCGTACACGTGACTCTGATACGCCAGCGGGGTGTGTCCCTGCCAGGGGAAGGTGACGACGCCCTCGGTGGCCCACAGGCCCTTGCCCTGAAAATCCGCATGCGGCAGCAGCGCCCTGAGGGCATCGGCCCAGGTGGTCGACGCGGCGGTGTCCCAGGCACTGACCAGCGCCAGCCGGGGCCACAGCGCCGCAAACAGGGCGGGCTCGGGGGCACCTTGCCAGTCGTACAGCACCGCAGCCGCGCGCGGGCTGCGCGGACAAGGCAGATGTTGCAGGGACGCCTGTCGGCGTCCCCACGCCCCCCGGCGCAACACGTCGACCAGCTCATCGCGCCAGTCAAAAAGCCGATCAAACAGGGTCAGCGCAAAGCTTGGGCTCCACACCGACATCACCGACAGCTGGGCGTCTGCGACCAGATAAACCAGTGTGGCAAACTGGGCGTCTTCCGAGGTGTGCGCCAGCGAGATCGACTCGGGCGCGGTCTGGGTCAGGGACGCCAGCAGCCGCCGGCCCGACGACAGCAGCTTCATGTCGTCGTTGATGTGGGCATCCGCTTGCTGACGCATATCGTTCGGCAACCAGGAGACCGACCAGTAATGCGAGCCGTGGGCCATACGCGGGTATTGCCGGTACAGGTCATGCAGCCAGGCACCAATGGCGCTGTTGAGCTGGCTCAGGAACATCTCGGTATAAGGCAGCCATTTGACGCCGGAGGTCGAGCCACTGGTCGGCTGGTAACGGGCGACCGGTGAGCGAATCAGGCTGCCCTCACCAAAACGGCGCTGCCGCTCGATGACCTGTTGCCAGTCCTGATAGCCGGTCACGGGCAGGGCCCGGGCAAAGTCTTCCCAGCGCCAGTGCCGGTCCACGGCGGGCAACACCTGGTCGCGGTGCGCCCCGGCCACGCGGGACAACAGGCGCGACAGATTTGCGCGCTGTACCGCCTCCAGATCACCCAGGCCCGCGCGGAAACGCCGACCTGTCGGGGTGACCAGGGCGCGCAGCAGACCGTGCCCGATACGGTGCGACAGACTCATGAGGAACCCTGCTGGGTGGCAGCACCGCTCACCTCGCTGGCCTCCTCCGGGGCGGGGGCCGCAATGCGGACGGGGGCGCTACGGCGGAAAAACCGGTCACGGATATACAGCAGGAAATCGAGATACCCCGCCTGACCGATGCAGGGCAATTCGGTACCTTCGCGCCAGGATGGGTTGCTGCGCTCAAAAAAGTCGATCTTGGCCGACTTGCGACGCATTTCCGCAGTGATCTCCGCAACATCCCCCTCCAGATACTGGTAGTCCTTGCCGAAGTCCAGCAGACCTCTTTCCGGATCAAAGCAACCGGGGAACAGGGCATCACAGTACTCACGCACCATCGGTGCATAGCGGTCGTAGCGGCCCTCCGGATGCGGATAGTAACGGGGGAAATTGTTGGCCAGCAGCAGATAGGTCTTGTAGCCCTTGGAGATCAGCAACCAGAACACCGGCGTGGTCGGATAGCGAAGCCGGGTGCGCAGCATATAGAGGAAAAAGAGCTTGTTCAGCGCCCGGCAACCCCAGTATTCGCGCTCGATAATCGTGTCGCCACTGAAGACGCCACGCACTGTTCTGTTGCCATATTTCAACGGCATGTTGGTGACGGTGGAGAAGCCGACAATGCGTCGGGTCTCGCGATCACGAATCAGGAACAGCCCCTGCTTCTTGCCCAGATCTCGAAGGAATATCTCCAGGGTCGTGTTGGCATAATACTTCCTGAAGATCTCGTACATCTGCTGGATATCCAGCGGCGTTATTTTTTTTATGGGGCGATAGTGCGAAATAACCGCCTTTCTCGCGTTACTCATGGTCAGCACCTTTCAGAATGTGCATCAGAAACACAACGGAGGTGCCACATTATGCAAGCCGCTCGTTCTACAGAAGGATACTCGCCGCCAGTTTGTTGTTTTTTCCAGACAGGGCTAATGCCTAATTCCTATTGCCATTCGCGCCAGTATTTGTGTACAACTATTCACATAAAAATAAGAAAACAGAAACTCACGGATCGAGTGTGAGCAACCTCACAGAAAAAGAAATAACCGCTTAAAAAAAGGGTATAAAGCGATGAAGTTCGAGACATCCCTACTGGCCGAAGCACCACTTGTTCCCGTTGTGTACGCCCGTGTACTTTCAAGACTGGCGTGCCAAAACGGTCCTCAACGGCGCCGCATGCTGGCAGAATGCCATCTCGACGAGGCGCTTCTGGACAACCCGGAAGCCTATATTTCAGTGCGCGATTTCTTTCGCCTCGCCGCCTCATGCGAACGCTGGGACCAACAGGATGCGCTCGCTGTGCGCTATGGTCTGGAACTGGATCTTTCCGTTCATGGCCTGCAAGCCTTCTCCTTGCTCAACACCCATAATCGAGGCGAACTCACATGGAAAGCGGTGCAGTTTCTTAATGCGCGCACACCCCTGATGGGGCTGCAACTGGCCAGCCAGGGCGAGCATGCGATGATCCGTTTGCAGGACATCTGGCCTTTGGGGCGCTGGCGTGATTTTATCGCCCAGGCGTATCTGGGCAGCATGTGCCGGGTCGCTTCGTCCATGACCCGCTGCCACCGGGTCCATATGCAGCAACGCGACACGCACCTGCTGCCTGTGTACGAAAAGCTTTTCGGTTGCGAGGTACGACTGGGCGAGCCCCATGACGGTCTGGTGGTCTCCCGGCCGCCGCGCCGGGCGGGGGCCCGCGATGAGGAGCGCTGCGACCACAAACCCCAATCCGAAGCGGCACTGCGCATCGTGGCCCGCATACGCCAGCGAATTGAGCAGGCACCCGGTCGCGAATGCACGCTGGATCGGGTGGCGGAGAGCCTGGGCAGCACAAACCGCACGATCAGTCGCCATCTCAAGGATGCAGGCATGCAGTTCAGTGATCTGCGCAATGAAGTGCGTACCCGCCTGGCACGGCAATATCTCAGCGAAGGGAAAATAAGTATTGCCGATATTGCCGAGCGACTTGGCTACAGCGACCAGGCCAGCTTCACAAAGGCCTTTCGCAACTGGACTGGCACCTCACCTGGCCGGATAAGACGGCAAGAGGCCAGAAAGTAATAAACGTTGTTAGCTGATCATTATTATTGTCGGAAAAAGACGCTGTTTTTAAGACATTTACCCGAATGATTTAACGTGCCTCTCTTCCTAGGATCAGTGTGTCGGAACTGCGCTTTCCGGCACCAAACCATAACAGGAATAAAGAGGACATTTTGATATGAAAATGACATCACGTCTGGTCGCCGCCCTTACGGCGGTGCTATTAACCACTACCAGCCTGTCGGCCCATGCGAGTTTCTGGGATCGTCTGTTCGGTCGCGACACCTATACCCAGACCCAGTATCCCATTGTGCTGGTTCATGGCATGTTCGGTTTCGACAATATCCTTGGTGTCGATTACTTCTACAAGGTGGCTGAGGAGCTGGCCAGCAGCGGTGCCGAGGTCTATACGCTGCAAGTGTCGGCCCTGAACAGCACGGAAATTCGTGGTGAACAGGCCGCACGACAGATCGAGGATATCCTGGCGGCTTCCGGTGCCGAGCGCGTCAATATCATCGGCCACAGCCACGGTGGCCCGACGGCACGCTATGTCGCGTCGGTCTATCCACAGATGGTGGCTTCGGTCAGCAGCGTTGCCGGGGTCAACTGGGGCACGCCTGTGGCCGATAACTACATTGAGTACATCCAGGGCAGCGGCGTCGATCCGTTCGTCAAGGGCATCGGTGAAGCTTTCGCCACCATGATCAGCTGGGCCGCAGGCAACAGCGACCTGCCGCAGGATCTGGACGCCAGTGTCCACGATCTGAGCACAGCGGGCTCGCTGGCCTTCAATGCCCAGTATCCGGAAGGTATGCCAACGGAGTATTGCGGTGCAGGACAGGAAGTGGGTGATAACGGGGTGCGCTACTACTCCTGGAGCGGCACCGGCATATACACCAACCCGTTTGACCCGTTCGACTATCTGGTGCTGGCCACATCGACCGCGTTCGACGAACCCAATGATGGCCTGGTGGCTGCCTGTTCAGCCCATCTGGGCCGAGTGCTGCGCACCGATTACAACCAGAACCACTTTGACGAGGTCAACCAGGCCCTGGGCCTGACGGCCTGGTTCAGCACTGACCCGCTGACGGTCTATCGTCAGCAGGCCAATCGCCTGAAGAACGCCGGTCTGTAAAGACCGTCGCGGGAACGTTTCGGGGGACGTTCCCGCCTGATTCCCTGTTATTCCTGCATACGATCCAGCGCCTGCACCCGGCGCCGTTCCTGCTCATCGAAGGTGTTTTCACGCAAGCGGGCGACTTCCCTTTCCTGATCTTCCGGCGCCAGACCGCTGGCCGCGATCTCCGCTACCTGACGGCGATACTCTGCATAGCGCTGATCCCATTGGGCACGTTGCTGATCCAGCGCTTCCAGACGCTCGGCCGCCTCTCTGCCCAGAGCCGCTTCGCGCAGGGCGCGGATTTCATGATCAGTCGCGCCCGCCTCACGCAAGGCCGCCACATCCTGACTGACCTGCACCGGCAAATTGGCACGCTGACGCACCTCACGCACTGGCGCCGGCAAATTATCTTCAAGCGCCTGCAAACGCGCCGCCTGCTCCTCCGCGCTCAGGGACTCATCCTGTTGCACGGCCATGCGCGCCAGCGTGTAGTTATCGAAGGCATCGTCAAAGCCATAAAACGCCTCGGCTACGTTCTGCCCCAACCACTCCTGCCGCAACTGCTGGCGTTGTTTGAGCGATTCCCCCATACCGGCTACCGTGCCATCGTGCTGCGGCATCGCTTCCATCGCCTCGCCGTATGCCTCGTAGCGCTCGAACAGCTCCCAGGCCTGACGCGCGGCACTGTCCGGCAGCACCTCTGCCAGATGCAAGGCAATACGTGCCTTCACCTGTTCCACATCATCCTCGCCGACGGTGGAAAGAAAATAATCGAACACCCGACGTATGTCTGACTCGATCACCAGATTACCATCGGCGTCAGCCCGCAGCTCGCCATCCACCTCCGTACCCTCCAGCGAGCGGGGGGTCGGCGGCAGATCGTTCGCAAGGCGCAGGTAATGCTCAAAGCGCTCGTCGCTGCCTTCCAGAGCTCGGCGAG
>PNLU01000007.1 GCA_013823245.1 Alcanivorax sp. | reverse complement strand
TTCTTCGAGCAGATGGCGTCATTGTTTGACTACCTGCCCGGGGATGTACGGCTGGTGGAGCTGGCGGGCTGCGAGCAGGCCGCTGCCCACTTCTGGGATGAGGTCAGCGCGCGCCATGAAGACCGGCGCCATGATATTCGTCGGCCCATTCTGGCTCCCGCCGAACTGTTCCTGCCGATCAACGAACTGAACCAGCACCTGCGTCAGCATCCACGCGCCCGACAACTGCCTGCCGGAGACAGTCCCGACAGCAAGGCAGTGACCTTCGACTTCAGGGCGCCGCCGGTGGTGACCGACCGGCAGTCCAACCCCTTCAGCCAACTGGCCGCATTGCCGGATGAACATCCGGGCCTGCGCCTGCTGGTCTGCGCCGAAACCCCGGGGCGCCGGGAAGCCCTGCTGGAGCTGATGCAGAAACAGGGCATCCAGCCAGAGGTTATTGAAGGCTGGGCGGACTGGCGCCAGGGCCATGCCACCTGGAGCCTGACCGTCGGCGAACTGGACAAGGGCTTCTGGGCCCCGCAGGCCAACGCGCTGGTCATTGCCGAAAGCCAGCTGTATGGCGAGCGCATCATGCAGCGCCGTCGTCGCCGCACCGGCCAGGAGACCTCCGCCGACCAGGCGTTCCGTTCGCTGGGCGAACTGGTACCCGGCACGCCGGTGGTGCATATCGACCACGGCGTTGGCCGTTACCAGGGCCTGACCCACATGACGGTGGAAGGTCAGGCCCATGAATTCCTGCTGCTGGAATATGCGGGCGGCGACAAGATCTATCTTCCGGTTTCCAGCCTGCATCTGATCAGCCGCTACGGCGCCGGTGATCCTGACCACGCACCACTGACACGGCTCGGCTCTGATCAGTGGAGCAAGGCACGCCAGAAAGCCGCCGAGAAGATTCATGACGTGGCCGCCGAATTGCTCAACACCTATGCCCGGCGCGAGGCGCGCAAGGGGCGCGCCTTCACCTTGCCGGAAGAAGATTACCAGCGCTTCGCCACGGGCTTCCCGTTCGAGGAAACCGCCGACCAGCAGGCCGCCATCGAAGCAGTGTTGAAAGACTTGCAAGCGGATCGGCCCATGGACCGGCTGGTGTGCGGCGATGTCGGCTTCGGCAAGACCGAGGTGGCCATGCGTGCCGCCTTTGTCGCCGTACAGAACAACACCCAGGTGGCGATTCTGGTGCCCACCACCCTGCTCGCCCAGCAACATTTCGAGTCTTTCAGTGACCGGTTTGCCGACTGGCCTGTGAGCATCGAAGTCCTCAGCCGCTTCCGCAGCCAGAAGGAAAGGATCGATGTGCTGCGGCGCCTGGAAGAAGGCAAGGTGGATATCGTGGTCGGCACCCACCAGTTGCTGCAGGAATCCATCAAGTTCCGCGATATCGGGCTGGTGATTGTCGACGAGGAACACCGCTTTGGTGTGCGCCACAAGGAACGGCTGAAAGCGCTGCGCGCCGAAGCGGATATCCTGACCCTGACCGCCACCCCGATTCCGCGCACGCTGAACATGGCGATGTCGGGCATGCGTGATATTTCGATCATTGCCACACCGCCGAGCAAGCGCCTGTCGGTGAAAACCTTCGTGCAGCAGAAAAATCCGGTGGTGATCAAGGAAGCCCTGTTGCGCGAGTTGCTGCGTGGTGGTCAGGTGTACTTCCTGCACAACGATATCGACACCATGGGGCGCGCCGCCGAGGAAATCCGCGAACTGGTGCCCGACGCCCGGGTCGCCATCGCCCACGGGCAGATGCGCGAGCGCGAGCTGGAACAGGTGATGTCGGATTTCTATCACCGCCGCTTCAATGTCCTGCTCTCGACCACCATCATCGAAACCGGCATCGACGTGCCCTCGGCCAACACCATCATCATCGAACGCGCCGACAAGTTCGGCCTGGCGCAATTGCATCAGCTGCGTGGCCGGGTCGGTCGCTCGCATCACCAGGCCTATGCGTTCCTGCTCACCCCGCATCCCAAGGCCATGACCAAGGATGCGATCAAGCGCCTGGAAGCCATCGAACAGGCCTCCGATCTGGGCGCGGGCTTTACCCTGGCCAGTCACGACCTGGAGATTCGCGGTGCGGGTGAACTGCTGGGCGAGGAACAGCATGGGCATATCGAATCCATCGGCTTCTCGCTGTACATGGACATGCTGGAGCAGGCCGTGGCGGCCCTGCGCCGGGGCGAACAGCCGGACACCGAGAAACCACTGTCCGGTGGCCCGGAAGTGAACCTGCGCGTGCCCGCCCTGATCCCCGACGACTACCTGCCGGACGTGCTGACCCGCCTGGGTCTGTACAAGCGCATCGCCAGTTGCCGCGACAGCGAACAACTGGACGAACTGAGGGTCGAAATGATCGACCGCTTTGGTATGCTGCCCCGGCAGGTGAAGAATCTGTTCCGGGTGACCGCCCTGCGCCAGCGTGCGCAGGCCCTGGGTATCACCCGTATCGATGCCGGGCGCGAAAGCGGGCGCCTGGAGTTTTCCGAGCGCACCCGCATTGATCCGCTAAGACTGGTCAAACGGGTGCAGTCGGCGCCCGGCCGCTATACCCTTCAGGGGGCCAGCGCCCTGAAGTTCGTGCTGGATGCGGAAACCGAAGAGGAACGCTTCAGCGAGGTGGAAAGCCTGCTGGATGAACTGGTACCCGGAGAGAGAGCCTGATGAAATACTGGATTGCCCTGCTCGCCAGCCTGGCGCTGCTGCCCCTGACAGGCCCGGTGGCCGCAGACGAACGCTGGTACCAGGTGGAAGTGCTGGTGTTTGCACGCAACCAGAACCCCGGGGGTGAGCACTGGCGTCTTGATGTGCGCCCGGACTATCCCCGTGACCAGGCGATCATCTATCGCGACAGCGGCGCCTCGCTGCCGGACGACGCCGACACGCCGCATCGCAACGCCCTGCGCAACGGTGCCTGGCAAGCACTCTCCGAAGGCAACCTGACCCTGAACGGCATGCGCCGGCAGATGGAATCCAGCGGCGAGTTCCGCAGCCTGTTCCACAGCGCCTGGCGGCAGCCGATGCGGGAGCGGAACCAGTCACTGCCAATCATGATTCAGGGGGGCCGACAGTTGCCGCCCGATCCGGCGCTGTACCGCGCCGCAGATGCCGTGCAGGGGGATGGCAATGCAGACACGGATACGCCGCCCGCCTTCGATGGCAGGCCACAATATGAGTTACAGGGCACACTGACCCTGAGCGTGTCGCGTTTCCTGCATGTGGACCCGAACCTGTGGCTGGCACGGGATGACAGCAGCGGCCAGCGCTATTACGTGGACATGCGCCAGAGCCGCCGCATGCGCAGTGGTGAGTTGCACTACATCGACCACCCGCTGTTCGGCATGGTCATCAAGATCACACGCTAGAACCGACTAGACAAACTGACCCGCACACCAGCCTGAAGACCAGGCCCACTGGAAATTGTGACCGCCCAACTGGCCGGTCACGTCCAGCACTTCACCGATAAAGTAAAGCCCCGGCACATCGCGCGCCTCGAAGGTGCGCGATGAAATCGCGCGCGTATCCACGCCCCCCAGTGTCACCTCCGCCGTGCGATAACCCTCCGTGCCGCCCGGTTTGACCTGCCAGCCGGACACCGTCTGCGCGATACTCGCCAACGTCGCCTGGCTGCACTGCTGCCAGTCATGCGTCCAACCCTGGGCTTCGCAGAACCATTGTGCAAACCGGCGCGGCCAGACACCGCTGAAGAATGTCTCCAGGCGTGCCGAGGGATGCGCCTGGCGCTGTACGGCCAGTTGCTCCGCCAGATCCTCGCTGCCCGGCAGCAGATCAATGGCCAGCGTCTCACCCGGTTGCCAGTAACTGGAAATCTGCAACATTGCCGGGCCACTCAGGCCGCGGTGGGTAATCAGCATCGGTTCGGTAAAGCGCTGGCCGCCGCAAGCGACACTCACTGGCAGGCTCAACCCCGACAACGGCGACAACGACTCCTTCAACGCGGGCTGCAAGGTAAACGGCACCAGACCGGCGCGGGTCGGCAGCACTGGCAGCCCGAATTGCCGCGCCAGGTCATAACCGAACCCCGTAGCGCCCATGGTGGGAATCGACAGCCCGCCGCTGGCCACCACCAGTGAGGCACACCGCATCGGACCTGCCGAGGTGTGCAGGCGAAACCCCTCGCCCTGCCGTTCGACCCCCGCCACCGAAGTTTTCAGGCTGATGTCCACCCCGGCCCACTCGCACTCGGTGAGCAGCATGTCCAGAATCGGGCGGCTGCTGTCGACGCAGAACAGCTGGCCCGGGCTTTTTTCGACCCAGTCGATACCGTGGCGCTCCACCAGCTCGAAAAAATCCTGGGCGGTAAATCGCTTCAGCGCTGAAATGCAGAAACCGGGATTATCGGAGAGAAAATGGGCGGGCGAGGTATTCATGTGCGTGAAGTTGCAGCGCCCGCCGCCGGACATGAGAATCTTGCGGCCCGCTTGTGGCGCATGGTCGATCACCCGCACCCGACGGCCCCGATAACCGGCTGTCGCCGCACACATCAGACCCGCGGCCCCGGCGCCGATAACAATCACATCATGATCGGCAACGCTCATCAGAAGTCTGCAAGCCCGGCATGGTGCAGCGCCACCACCAGCGACTGCGCCTGCAGGCTGCGCTCGTCACTGCCGCGCTGGCCGCCGCATTGAAAGTCGATTACCGCGATAATGATCGCGCGCAGCAGACCCTCCTCGCCCTCGTGCTCCAGCAAGTCGTCCAGCCAGACGCGCATTTCGTTGCGGTAATCCTGACGCAGGGTGTTGGCCAGCACCGGAGCAAAGCGAGCCACTTCCCTGCCCAGCCAGGACGGATCATGGCGCTGCTGCCGATAGTCATCCAGAGTGATACGGTAATCGCGCCAGACATCCACCACCTGATCGCGAAACGTCTGTCGCAGGTAGTAATCACCGGGCACCCGTGCCGCAGGGCGGCGCAGCCAGAACGGCAGCGCCGCCAGCACCAGCAGCATGAACAGCACGACGCCGATCAGTACCTGCATCAGCATCAACGATGCTCTGCCCCGCAGAACGCGGCCAGCACCGCACAGACGTGATTCATGCCGTCGTGCAATACGGCTTCGATCTCCGCCATGGTGATTTCCCGATCGCTCTTGCCCGCCGCCGGATTCACCACCAGCGACAACATGGCATACGGCATTTCCAGTTCACGAGCGAGCACCGCTTCCGGCATGCCGGTCATGCCGACGATGTCGCAGCCATCCCGTTCCATGCGCCGGATTTCTGCGGCGGTCTCCAGGCGCGGCCCCTGGGTCGCGCCGTAGCAGCCGCCATCCACCCAGGGCGCATCCACCTGTTTCAGCGCCTGCGCCAGCCGCGCTCGCAGCTCACTGTCAAAAGGCCAGGAAAAATCCACATGGGTGATCGGCACATGCCCCCGGTCGAAATAGGTCATGTCCCGGCCCCAGGTGTAATCGATAATCTGATCCGGCAGCAGGATCACGCCGGATGCAGCTGCATCGCTGATGCCGCCCACCGCATTCACCGCCACGATGGCACTGGCACCCGCCTGTTTCAGGGCGGCAATATTAGCGCGGTACGGCACCTCGTGGGGCAACAGCCGATGCGGGTTGCCATGACGCGCCAGAAACAGCACGTCTTCATTGCCGAGCTTGCCACGCAGCAGCGGCGCCGCCGGATTGCCAAAACGGGTCTTGACCGTGCAGCTTTCTGTCACATCCAGGTTCGGCATGCGGCTGAGGCCGGTGCCGCCAATCAGCGCCAGCGTCATGGGGTCTCCTCCCTGACAGCGTAGATGCCTGGCGCATTACGCCAGTAACCCTTGTAGTCCATGCCACACCCGAACAGGTAGGCATCCTCGGCATACAGCGCCGTGAAGTCCGCCGCCAGGCCCGGACGCGCCTTGCGATCGTGCTGCTTGTCCACCAGCACCGCCGTGGCCACGGAGGCCGCGCCCTGCGCCTGGCAGGCTTCGACAATGGCCAGCAGGGTCGAGCCGACATCCAGAATGTCATCCATGATGATCACATGGCGACCGGCCAGATTGATGCCCGGTGTGACGATCCATTGAATATCGCCGCCCGCCGTCTCGCCGGTATAACGTGTGGCGTGCAGGTAATCGATTTCCAGCGGAAAATCGAGTTCGGTCAGCAAGCGCCCGGCAAACACCACACCGCCATTCATCACCGTCAACAGCAGCGGATTACGGTCCTCATAATCTGCCTTGATGGCCGCCGCCACGGCGCGAATGCCCGCGTTGACCTCCGCCATGGAATGCAGCTCCCGGGCTTCCGCGCGCACGCGCTCCAGCAGATCGCGGGTCAATCCTGTCATGCCTGTTGCTCCTGTTGCGTCGGCAAGGTGGGCGTCGACCGGCCCTCCGCCGGGCTGTCCGGCTGAATATGCAGGGTGCGGGTCGGGAAGGCAAACGAGGCACCATGCCCTTCAACAATTTTCATGATGCGGAACAGCACATCCTGCTTGACCTCATGGAAACGCACCCAACTGGTGGTCTTCGTGAAGGCATAGACGAAGAACTCCAGCGAAGAGTTGCCATAGGTGTTGAAGTTCACCATCAACGTTTCGTTACTGGCGATCTCGTCATGGCTGCGCAGCATGGCCTCGACATCATCACAAATGGCCTGCAGCTTCGGCCCGTCCTGATAACGTACGCCCAGGGTTTCAAAGATACGACGATGCCGCATGCGCGACGGATTCTCCACCGCAATGGTCGAGAAGGTCGAATTGGGAATATACAAAGGGCGCTGATCAAAGGTGCGGATGCGCGTCAGCCGCCAGCCGATATCTTCCACAGTGCCTTCGATCTCGCGATCCGGAGAGCGCACCCAGTCGCCCACGCGAAACGGCTTGTCCATATAGATCATCATGCCGCCGAAGAAATTGGCCAGCAGATCCTTGGCCGCAAAACCGATGGCAATGCCACCGATACCACCGAAGGCCAATACACCGGAAATGCTGTAACCCAGATTCTGCAGCATCACCAGCACGGCCGTGATGATCACGGAGAGCCGCAGCAATTTCCCCACTGCCTTGGCAGTGGTGGTGTCCATCGGCTTGTCCACCTTGGCGGGATCCGCCAGCAGTGCCTCGGCATTGCGGATCAGGCGGGTCAGAAACAGCGCCAGAATAAAAATGAAGGACAGGCGCCTGACTTCCGGCAGGGCTTCGAACAGGGCGGCTGGTGCCGCCGCCTGCATGATATTGACCGCTATCGACAGACCAATGACCCAGGTCACCAGCTTCAGTGGCACCCGGGCGGCTTCCAGCACAGCGTCGTCCCACAATGTGTCCGTGCGGCCGACCAGTTTCTCGGCCAGGTCAATCAGACGCATCAGGATAAAGTTCACGGTGACCGTCACCAGCACCACCATGAAAACCTGTAACAGCCAGATACGCGGCTCGTCCGAGGGTGCCAGCAGCAGCGCCAGCTCGTCACCATTCATCCTGCATGCTCCGCTTCGTCACACAAGGCCTCTGCCAGCGCACAGGCGTCATCAAATTCGGTGGCGTTCAGCCGGTGCCCCTCACGGGCGCGCAAGGTGTGGGCCGGCACCGGCGCTGCGGGCAATTCCAGGCTGTCGCCTTCGCGCGCCAGATAGCGCACCACTTCCAGCGCCCCGGGGCGATCATTGCAGACCAGCACCATGTCACACCCGGCCAGCAGCGCCGCGCGAGCGCGCTCGGCATAACTGCCAGCCATGGCGGCACCGGCCATGGCCAGATCATCGCTGAAAATCACCCCGGCGAAGCCCAGCTCTGCACGCAGCACCTGTTGTAACCAGGTGCGCGAGAAACCGGAAGGCAACTGCGGATCCACCGCAGGATAAAGAATGTGTGCAGGCATGATACCGTCGAGTTGCGCCGCAAGCCGTGCGAAGGGCCGCATGTCGGCGGCGCGAAGCTGATCCAGCGTGCGGGGGTCTTCCGGCAGCGACAGGTGGGAATCAGCCTCAGCATAACCATGGCCGGGGAAATGCTTGCCAGTGGCCGCCATGCCCGCCTGTTGCATCCCGGCGGCAAAAGCCCCCGCCAGTGCGATCACGCCTTCCTCGGTGGCATGGAAGCTCCGATCTCCCATGACCTCGCTGCGGCCATGGTCCAGATCCAGCACCGGCGCAAAGCTGAGGTCGATACCACATGCCAGCACCTGCTCGGCCATCAGTTGACCCAGCAAGTGACTGTCTGAGATCGCTTGTGCGGGGTCTTCTTCATAACGGCGTCCCAGGGCGGCCATCGGCGGCAGGCGAACAAAACCATCGCGCAGCCGTTGCACCCGACCGCCTTCCTGGTCCACCGCAATCAGCAAGTCAGGCCGCAAGGCGCGGATTTCGGCGGTCAGGGCACGAACCTGCGTCGCGTCACGCACATTGCGTGCAAACAGGATCAGCCCCCCCACATGGGGGTCACTGAGCAGGGCCCGATCGCTGTCATCCAGCACCGTACCGGCGATGTCCACCATGACCAGACCGGCGCACAGACCGGAAGCAGAAGAAGCAGGAGAAAAATCAGGCATGGGCATTCTACATATTCAGCGAATGTAAATTCAGCGAATGTGGACAGGGCACCCGACGGGTACCCGCTCGAACAGGGCCACGATATCCGTGTTGCGCATGCGCACGCAGCCGTGGGAACGCGGCAGGCCCATGGGTTCGGTATCCGGCGTGCCGTGAATATAAATGAAGCGTCGCATGGAATCCACGCGGCCCAGGCGATTGAAACCCGGTTCACAACCACTGAGCCAGAGGATGCGCGTCAGGATCCAGTCCCGCTCTGGCGACGCGGCCGCCTGATCCGCAGACCAGATCTCGCCGGTGGGGCGGCGGCCGACAAACACGGCACCCAGTGGCGCGCCGTCACCGATGCGGGCACGAATCACATGCCGCCCCCGGGGTGTGCAGCCGCTGCCCTCCTGCTCCCCGGGCCCGTTGACCGCTGTGGACACCGGCCAGCACAGGCTGCCTTCGTCGGTGGTCAAGGTCAGGGTCTGGTCAGCAATACTGATATCGATATGCATGGGGCTCCCGCAGCAGTATCGGTTACGCGCGAATGCCGCCTACGATAAAGGGTAACAGGCGTTGCGTCACATCGGCAGCGCTCAGATCAGCATCGAAGTCGCTTTTGCAGATGGCGCGCAGGGAATCCATGCTGGACATGGCGAACACGGTTGCGCCGAGCCCGAAGTGCACGCGCCAGAACAGCTCCATCGGCGGCACATCCGGCGCTGCGCTGGCGAGCATCGCGAGGAAGCGGTTGAAGACGTCGCCATAGCGCTCACGAATAAAGCGACGCAGATGCCCCTGGGCCTGGGTATAGGCCAGACCGCACAAGCGAAAGAACAGGGCCAGGCGTTGCGGGTCGCTGCCATGGGCCCCCAGCGCGGTGCGGGAAATCAGCCGTAGCAGACGCTCCAGATCCACGGGCTCGCCGTCATCCACCATCTGCGTGATGCGCTCGCCCAGTTCGGTGCAGAACGGCGCCAGAAAGCGCTCGAAGATGGCCTGGATCAGGGCTTCCTTGGAACCGAAGTGGTAATTGACCGCCGCCAGGTTGACCCCGGCCTTGCTGGTGATAGCGCGCAGGCTGGTCTCGGCAAAGCCTTTCTGCGCGAACAGCACTTCCGCCGTGTCCAGAATGCGTTCCACCGTGCCTGATTGCGCTGCCATGAACTGCCCACCGTCCGCCCAAACATACGTTTGAAACATATGTTTGTGCGGGCACAGTGTCAAGGCGGCTTCACATGCTGGCGGGCAGGTTATCGCTGCGTTCGGGGGTCTTGCGGTAGGACTTCTCGACGATACGGAATGCTTCTTCCACCGAATCCGTCACGGTGAACAGCGCCATATCGGTGTCGCTGATACAGCCTTCATCCAGCATCCGGGTGCGCAGCCAGTCCACCAGGCCCGCCCAGAAATCGGAGCCGAACAGGATGATCGGGAACGGCGCAGTCTTGCCGGTCTGCACCAGGGTCAGCGCCTCAAACAGCTCATCCATGGTCCCGAAACCACCGGGAAACACGACAAAGCCCACCGCATGCTTGACGAACATCAGCTTGCGCACAAAAAAGTAGCGAAAATTGATCCCCAGGTCCTGATACAGGTTGGCACTCTGCTCGTGCGGCAGGGAAATGTTCAGGCCAATGGAGCAGGAGGCCTTGTCGAAGGCGCCCCGGTTGGCGCCTTCCATGATGCCGGGGCCGCCTCCGGTGAGCACGTTCAGGCCCGATTCCGAAAACCGTGCCGCCAGTGCTTCCGCGTCAGTGTAATAGCGTGACGTTTCACCCAGACGGGCGCTGCCGAAGATAGTGACCGAAGGGCCGATACCGGCCAGCTTGTCGATACCGTCCACCAGTTCCGACTGGATGCGTAACACGCGCCAGGCTTCACGTACCCGCAATTCGTCCATTGTTCTCTCCCTGTCTGTCACCACTCTTCGGCGTAAGGCACACAGTCTTCCAATAATGCGGCCACCCGGGCCAGCGCTGCGTCAAGACGTTCCAGGTCGCCCTGTTCCAGCAGCGCGTAGGGGTCTTCTACAGCCACCGCCAGCAGGCGCTCATCCTCACTGCGCGGCTGCGGACGGCGCGACAGGCCAGCGGCACCGCAGGCATTCATCATTTCCTGATCCAGCCAGGCGACCGGGTCGGTGGCGGTGCGGCGGGCCCGTGCCACCAGATTCTGTTCCGGTGCCTCGACGCCGGCCGCCGCGAACGCCTGCTCCAGCGCTGCCAGACTCAGCAGAGACTCGTAACCGGCGACGCGATAGCTGCGCGCGGCCTGGCGTACCAGCCCCACCAGCGCACTGTAGGCATGAAAGATGACAGCGCCGCGTAACGCCAGCAAACGCCCGCGTGATGCCTGCTCGTCACGCAACCGACGTAACAGCGCCAGACTGTCGCGGGCCAGAAACAGACGCTCGCGCAGACCGCTGGTTTCACTCTCTCGCACCATTCGCGACATGGATCAGCCCTCGCCAGCCTTCCTGGCGGGCGCTTTCTTGCGCGCAGCCGCCTTTTTCTTCGCCGGGGCCTTTTTCCTGGCGGCGGCTTTCTTGCGCGCGGGTTTCTTGTCGCTGCGCTTGTCGTCAACCTTCCAGGCGCCATCAACATAGAACGCCGCCCAGCCAGTGGCCTTGCCCTCGACCTCGGTCATCACGTACTGCTCGCGGGTCTTGCGGCTGTAACGCAGCATCGCCTTGTTACCGTCCGGATCCTGCGCCGGGGCCTCGGCCAGATAGCGATGCTTCGGATCCAGCTTGTCGGCCACGCTCTGTACTTCTTCCACCAGCGGTGCACGGGTTTCCCGGTTCTTGGGAAACTGACTGGCGGCCAGGAACAGACCTGAGGCGCCGTCGCGCAGCAGATAATAATCGTCCACCTTTTCACACTTCAGGTGCGGCATCGGAACCGGGTCGGCACGCGGCGGCGCCGGTTCGCCGTTACGCAGCAGTTTGCGGGTGTTGCCGCATTCCTCGTTGGTGCACTTGAAGAACTTGCCGAAACGCCCGGTGCGCAGCTGCATTTCGCTGCCACACTTTTCACATTCCAGCGTCGGGCCGTCATAGCCCTTGATACGGAACTCACCCTGCTCCACTTCGTAGCCCGGGCAGTCCGGGTTGTTACCGCAGATGTGCAGCTTGCGCTTTTCATCCAGCAGGTAGCTGTCCATGGCGGTGCCACACAGCTTGCAGCGATGCTTGCGACGCTGGGCCAGCGCTTCGGCCTCGTCGTCATCGGCACTGACCGCTTCCTCACCGGGCAGCAGGTTCAGGGTCGCCGTGCAACGCTCCTTCGGTGGCAGGCTGTAGCCGGAGCAGCCGAGAAACACGCCGGTGGAGCCGGTGCGAATCTGCATGTGGCGCCCGCATTTCGGGCATTCGATGTCCGTGTCGGTGGGCACGTTGGCACGCATGCCGCCCTGGGCCTGCTTGCCTGCTGTTTCACCCTGCGCCGCTTCCAGCTTGCTGACGAAATCACGATAGAAGTCGTCCAGCACATCGCGCCACTTCAACTCGCCCGAAGCAATGCGGTCGAGGGTTTCTTCCATGCTCGCGGTAAAACCATAGTCCATCAGGTTCGGGAAGCATTCCACCAGACGGTCGGTAACGATATCGCCCATCTTTTCCGCGTAGAAACGGCGGTTATCCTGGCGCACGTAACCGCGATCCTGAATGGTGGAGATGATCGCCGCATAGGTGGACGGACGGCCGATGCCGCGTTTTTCCAGCTCTTTCACCAGGCTGGCTTCGGTGTAGCGCGCCGGCGGCTTGGTGAAGTGCTGGGTGGTATCGATGCGGGTAATACGCAGCCGATCCCCGGCTTCCAGCGCGGGCAGTACCACGTCTTCCTGGCCCTTGCCGCGCGACACCGGCGGCAGGATGCGTGTCCAGCCGTCGAATTTCAGGATCCGGCCCTTGGCCTTGAGTTCGTGATCACCACTCACCGCCGTCACGGTCGTGCTCAGGTATTCTGCAGGCGGCATCTGGCAGGCGATGAACTGGTTGCGGACCAGCTCATACAGGCGCCTGGCGTCACGCTCCATGTCGCTCAGCGATTCGGCAGTGCGCTGCACATCCGAGGGACGAATCGCCTCGTGCGCTTCCTGAGCGCCGTCGCGGCTGGAATAGCTGATCGGTTTTTCCGGCAGATAGCGCTCCCCCAGCTCTACCTTGATCCAGTTACGGCACGCCGTGACCGCATCGGCACTGAGGTTGGTGGAGTCTGTCCGCATATAAGTAATATGACCCGCCTCGTAGAGGCGTTGCGCCAGCGTCATGGTTTTCTTGACGCTGAACCCCAGGCGCGTGCTGGCCGCCTGTTGCAGAGTCGAGGTGATGAACGGCGCCGACGGCTTCGAGCGGGTCGGACGATCCTCACGCCCGCGCACCTCCAGCTCTCCGGCCTCCCGCAACGCGGTTTCGGCGGCGCGGGCCTCCTGTTCATTGTCCGGGCGGAACGCCTCACTGCCGACACGGGCCAGCGCCAGGCGCACGGCCTCGCCTTTCGGTGCCGAGGTGTCGGTATGCAGCTCCCAGTATTCTTCCGGGCGGAAGGCGCGGATTTCGCGCTCGCGCTCCACCACCAGTTCCACCGCCACCGACTGCACCCGGCCCGCCGACAGGCCCCGGGCAATCTTGTCCCAGAGCAGCGGTGACACCATGAACCCCACCACCCGGTCGAGGAAACGCCGGGCCTGCTGGGCTTCAACCCGGTGCATGTCGAGCTTGCCCGGCTCCTTGAAGGCCTCCTGAATGGCCTTGCGGGTGATCTCGTTGAACACCACGCGGTCAAAGCGCTGGTCGTCGCCGCCAATCACTTCCCGCAGGTGCCAGGCAATGGCCTCCCCCTCGCGGTCAAGGTCAGTGGCCAGATAGATGCGGTCAGCCTTTTGCGCCAGACGCTTCAGCTCATCAATGACCTTTTCCTTGCCAGGCAGGATCTCGTAGCGTGCGTCCCAGCCCTTGTCCGGGTCGACGCCCATGCGATTTACCAGCTGGTCGCGCGCCTTCTTCTGCTTGTAGCGGGCACGCTCCTCCGGCGGCAGGGAACGGGTATAGGCCGCCTCCTTTGCGCGCTCCGCAGGGGTGCTGCGTGAGCCGCCACTCACCGGCAGATCCCGCACATGGCCGACGCTGGACTTCACCACGAAGTCGTCACCCAGGTAACGGTTAATGGTCTTGGCCTTGGCCGGTGACTCGACAATGACTAGCGATTTACCCATCAGGTCTCTTACTCGAAAGCGGAGTTCAGGTGGCTCGAAGCCTGCATTCTGGCTGCCACGAAGGCCGCCTATTTACGCAAGCGTTGACGGTCAAGGTCAAGGAACCTGTTTTCAGGCCCCCCCAGCTGTGCTAAACCATGAGCTGAACAAGAGGCATGACAACCCCGGCTCCGGGGCCCGTGCAGCCAGGAGGATAGCTACCATGGGCGGAACCTATCGTGAGGTACTGGTCGCCATTGATGGCAGCGAGGAATCACGCTGCGTCCTGTCCCGGGCCGCCTCGATCTGCGAAGGCGGTGGTGGCCGCCTGCATCTGCTTCACGTGATCGAGCCGCTGGCGCTGGCCTACGGTGCCGACGTGCCCATGGACGTCTCCGACCTGCAGGCCAGCCTGATGCAGCAGGCACGGGACAATATCGACACCTACGCGGCCGAGTTCGGTGTGCCCGCTGACCAGGTGCATGTGGAACTCGGGTCCATCGAGAAAACCATCCAGGACAAGGCTGACGCCCTCGGCGCTGACCTGATCGTCGTCGGCAGCCACACCCGCACCGGCCTCGCCCTGTTGCTCGGCTCGACCGCCCGGGGTGTGGTGCCGGGCGCCCACTGCGATGTGCTCGCCGTGAAGATCGCCCGGCAGCGCTGACCTCAGGTGAACTGCATCGCCCCACCCTGCGCCGGGGTCTCGTTCCAGCGGCACAGCAACTCGGCCAGCATATGCGCCTGGCCGTGCAGCGCCTCCAGCTCCGCTGGCGTCCCCTTCTCCCCGGTAAACATGGGCACCTTGCGCAGCAGGCTGACCACCTCGTGGTCCGGGTCCTGCATCCGGTTCACCTCCAGGGTCCAGCGGATGTTGTGCACCAGCATGTGGTAGAACGACAGCTTGGTCTCCAGTGAGAAGACACTGAAGTCGCTGATATTGCTGAAAAACACATAGTCGATCCGTGCCAGCACCGCTTCGCGGGTGGCATCATCCACGCGGATGGTGGCGCTGCGCGGCGTCTCGCGCAGCATCGCCAGGGTGCCGAACACCTCGCCGGGCGAGATGTAATTGAGCACCTGTTCGCGTTGCTGCGGCTGCTCGGCCATCACGGCCAGCTGCCCACGCAACAGAAAGTAGAGACAGTTGTCGCCATCCCCCTGACGGATGACGGTCTCCCCCGGACCGGCCACCAGCACTTCGCAATGGGCCAGTAACACATCGAACTGCTGCGCGTCCTGACGCAGTACTTCGTTGAAAAAAGGCACCCCGGCCAGCAATCCCTTGATCCGGTGCAATGGCCAGGTTGTGCGGTCTGCCTGCTTCATTCCCCCTCCAGCGCATGCACATCGACGCCAATCCTAGTCGCGACCGCCGATGACGGCAACGCTGCTGTCCAAAAAACACTGTTCTTTTTGACAGTCATCATGCTAGCATCGGGAAAGAGTCACCCTGGAGGACAGGTTATGAGCGACAAACTGACATTCCGCCAGCAGCAGGTGCTGGACTGCATTCGCCAGTTTCTCTCCGACACGGGCATGGCGCCCACGCGTGCCGAGTTGGCCGCCGAAATGGGCTTTCAGTCCAAGAATGCCGCCTCGGACCACCTGCGCGCCCTGGAGCGCAAGGGTTACATCCGCCTGCACAACGACCGCTCGCGCGGTATTCAGTTGCTGGACGCCGCCCTGTGGCCGGACGATGAGCTGCCGGTGGTGGGCAAGGTCGCGGCTGGTCTGCCCATCGAGGCCGTGGAAAACGTCGAGCGCAGTGTGCCGGTGCCCCAGGGACTGTTCCGCCAGCGCCCCACCTATCTGCTGCGGGTCCAGGGCGACAGTATGAAGGATGTCGGCATTCTCGACGGCGACCTGATTGCCGTGCGCAAATCGCAAACCGCCCGCGATGGCCAGATCGTGGTGGCACGCATTGACGACGACGTCACGGTGAAGACCCTCAAACTGAGCAACGGCAAGGCTGCCCTGTTGCCCGCCAATGAGGACTATTCACCCATCATCGTGGGTCAGGACCAGCTGGTGATCGAGGGCATCTTTGTCGGACTCATTCGCGACGTGCACTGACGCACGTGCATCGACAAAAGAGACCCGATACCCATGCGGCATTTACTGACGACTCATTTCCCGGCAGCACGGCAGGTCATCGCCCTGCTGACGCTGCTGGCCATCATGCCAGCCAACGCCGAGACACCCCAGGCTGAAGGCAGTGCCATGCATGAAGCCCTGCCCGCCTGTCCGGATGCGCCACACTGCGTATCCAGCCTTGAAGCCCGCGAAGACAAGTATGTCGAACCGCTGCGCGGTGGCGACAGCCTGACCACCGCCGAGGCGCGCCTGGTGTCCGTGCTGGATAACCAGCCCCGCGTGGACTGGACACGGATCGAGGCCGGAGACGCCACCCATATTCATGCCGTATTCCGTACCCGCCTGATGCGTTTCCGTGACGATGTGGACTTCTGGATTCAGCCGGACGGCATGATTCAGGTGCGTTCCTCATCCCGCATCGGCTACCACGATATGGGCGCCAATCGCCGCCGCGTGGAACAACTGCGCGAAGCGCTTGAGACTGCACCGCCTGCTACGGAATAATGCGCGCCATGCGCGCTGATGACCCTATCCTGGATAATGACGAGACGCCGATGCCCCTGATGGACATCGGCGTCAACCTTGCCGACAAACGCTTTGCCGATGATCTGGCCGACGTGCTGGAACGCGCCCACGCCGCAGGCGTGCAACGCCAACTGGTCACCGGCACCACCGTGGCGGCCAGCGAGGCAGCTCTGGCCATGGCGTTGAAGCATCCCGACCTGTGGGCGACCGCAGGCATTCACCCCCACCATGCCAGTGACTGCAATCCGCAGGCACTGTCCACGCTGGCAGAACTGGCCCGGCAGCCGCAAGTCCTTGCCGTAGGTGAAACCGGGCTCGACTTCAACCGGGACTTTTCACCGCGCCCACAGCAGGAAAAGGCCTTTGCCGCACAACTGGCGCTGGCCTGTGAGGTGGGCAAGCCGGCATTTCTGCATCAGCGCGACGCACACGAACGCTTTTTGCCGATATTGCGTGATTTTCGTGATGCCCTGCCGGGCGTAGTGGTGCACTGCTTTACCGACAACCGCCGGGCACTGTTCGATTATCTGGATATGGGTTGCCATATCGGTATCACCGGCTGGCTGTGCGACGAGCGACGTGGCGCTGACTTGCGCGCTCTGGTGCCCAACATCCCCGCAGACCGGCTGCTGGTGGAGACTGATTGCCCCTACCTGCTGCCACGCGACCTCCCGGACAAGCCGCCAGTGCGCGGCCGCAATGAACCCGCACTGCTGCCCTGGATCGTGCGCGCCCTCGCCGCCTGTCGCGGCGAGAGCAGCGAGGCTGTGGCCCGATGCAGCTGGGCCAACAGCCTGCGACTGTTCAAGCCGCCGGGTCAGTCCGCCTGGTAATACATGACACGCAGGTTCGAGCCACCGTCGCCGACCAGGTCTGGCCCATCTGCGCGCACCAGGGAACCTCTGAAAAACTCCCTGCGCTCTCTGGCTTTCAGGCTGGGCCGCAATCAAGGCAGACTTTCAAAGGCATAGTGGTGCTATGTCGAGAAAGTACAACGCCGAGTGCGGCCCAGCCTGAAAGCCCCGGAGGGCGCGGCCTGAAGCATACATCTGCCGCGTTGTGCCGCTTGGAAAGGGCTACGGCCATTCCCTGCGCGACACGCCTTGCAGCTGCACGCTTCAGGCCACGCAGAGAGCGCAGGGAGTTTTTCAGAGGTTCCCTAGGTGCGCCGTCAGCGCGGCGCCAGCAGCCGTTCGCGAATATCCAGCAATCCGAACGGCCAGCGGAGTTCACGACCCTGATACCGCAGCACCGGTATCACGGTGCCGTACTGCTCGATCAGTTCGTCCTGCTCGGCAATATCCACCCGGATCACGCTGACGCCCGGCAAGGCCTGGTTCAACAGCGCTTCAGCCTGCTCGCACAAATGGCATCCTGCAGTGGTCAGTAACTCAACCTGCATCCTCATCTCCATGCCCGTGGCGAATCGCAAAACAATAGTGAATCTTCATGTTGCGGCGAAAATCGTCCGGAATGCTCCAGCGGCTGATATCTTCGACGGCATACCAGCGGCGAATCTGGTCATCCAGCTGGAAGCCGCGGAAGTTGCAGGAGAAATAAAGCACACCGCCGGGCTCCATGCGCCGCATGATCTGACGGATCAACTCGCCATGATCCCGCTGCACGACAAAATCGTCGCGGCTCTTGCTGTTGGAAAAGGTCGGCGGGTCACAGAACACCAGATCAAACTGATCCCGTGTTTCGCTGACCCATTTCATGACATCGGCGCGCACCCGCTCATGCTGCACACTGCTGAAGCCATTGGCCGCCATGTTGCTACCGGCCCAGTCGAGGTAGCGCTTCGAGGCATCCACCGTTACGGTGCGGCTGGCGCCGCCCAGCGCCGCGTGCACCGTTGCCGCGCCGGTGTAGCCGAACAGGTTGAGAAAGCGTTTGCCGCTGGCTTCCTGCGCCAGTCGCAGCCGCATCGGCCGGTGATCCAGAAACAGACCACTGTCCAGATAATCGCGCAGATTCACCAGCAGACGAGCGGCGCCCTCCTCCACCACCAGATACTCACCGGCCTGGTCCAGCTTCTGGTACTGGCGATGCCCCCGTTGCTGGCTGCGGGTGCGCAGGAACACCTGCTCGCGATGCACACCCAGCGCAGCACGCACCGCGCTGACCGCCCAGACACGCCGTTGCTCGGCGGCGGCCGGGTCAATGCTCTTGGGCGGGGCATATTCATGCACCAGCACCTTGTCGCCGTAGATATCGATGCAGACATTGAACTCCGGCAGATCGCGGTCATACAGCCGGTACGCCTGCACGCCAGACTGATCCAGCCAGCGGCGTAACTGGCGGCTGTTCTTGCGCAGCCGGTTGACCAGGGCCTGAGCCTGCTCCGGCACATCGAAGGCAGCCTCGCCGCTCACACGCAATGGCGGCGCCGGCGCCCGGCGTTGCGGCGCCATGGCCCGCAACCAGACCTGCAAGGGGCCGTTGCGCACGCGCCACTGGGCCGTCAATGTCATGCCCGTGCGATCCAGAATCTCGACCTTGTGCCCGACCACCAGGGCGCGCGCCTGGGGGGCATGCCGGGCCAGGGTCTGGCCCAGCGCATGATAAAGCCAACCCGCCTGCTCCTGGTCTTCCAGGCGTTCGCCCCAGGGCGGGTTGGTGACCACGAGCAGGTCACTGCTATCACCGCCCGCCACGCCGAGGTCGCGCTGGCGCAAGCTGCCCAGTTCACGCCGCTCGAAGTGAATCAGGCCCAGCACGCCCGCACGCTCGGCATTGGCGCGAGCCTGGCGCAGCACCGCCGGATCGGCATCAAACCCTTTCAGGGAGACACCCGCAGGCGCCTCACGGATCTCCGCATGAGCGGCCTCGCGCAGCCGCTGCCAGACAGCCCGGTCGATCTGCGGCCAATACAACAGGCCAAACTCGCTGCGCAGTAGCCCGGGCGCCCGCCCGGTCGCCATCAGCGCCGCTTCAATCAGCAGGGTGCCACTACCGCAGAAAGGGTCCACCAGCTTGCTGCGCGGCGCCGCCGCGTCGTCCTCGCCGCGCGGTTCCGGTTGCAGCCACCCGGCCGCCACCAGCATCGCCGCTGCCAGGGTCTCGCGCAGCGGCGCCTGGCCACCGGCCAGCCGGTATCCGCGCCGTTGCAGGGATTCACCACTGAAGTCGACAAACAGTTCGCTGACCGCCTCGCCCACCTGCATGCGCAGGCACAGGGCGCGCTCTGCACTGTCCCGGCGGACAGGCGCTGAGGCGGGCGCCGCACGCAGAAAGCGACTGGCGGTCACCCGGCTGTCACCTCGCACGCCGCGTTCATGGTCCACCCGCAGGTACAGCCCCGGGGCGCCGCCGGTATGGCGGCTCCAGTCAAAGGCGTCGGCAAGGGCCGGAGCGGCCTCCAGCGGATCGCCCTCGTAACGGGCCACCGGCAGCAATACCCGCTCGGCCAGGCGGCTGCGCAGACAGACCTGCATCGCCGCCTCCACGCCCCCCGCCAGCCGGGCTGCCGCCCCGCCCTGCTCTGAGGCCTGAAGCCCCAGGGAGGTCAATTCCCGCACCAGCAGGGGTGCGACGCCAGGCAGGCAGGTAATCACAAAGTCCATAGCGGATCCTGTATCGGTTACTTATAAGGCATATGTCTAAAAGCCTCAGTGGCTATCGCCAATGGGTATTAGACCCACCTGCGGGCGTTATCCATACTGAATTTGTGCGGCGCCCTGATGTGGCAGTCCGCCACTGCGAACAATCGGAAAACAAGCCAGGAACGCAAGAGGTACAGTCGATGAAAAGACAGAAACGTGACCGCTTCAGTCGTGCTTATTCCAAGGGCTACAACGCAGGCCTGAATGGAAAATCCCAGGATCTTTGCCCGTTTGACGCCCTGAACGCCCGCTCAAGCTGGATCAACGGCTGGCGCGAAGGCCGGACCGACCATATCCATGGCTTCACCGGTATCGCCAGTGTACAGAATCTGAAGAATATCGGCTGACACAAGACTGCAAACCCTTTACCCACGCGCGCAAGCGCTACTCAGGGCCCCTCCAGGGCCCTTTCCTTTTCTGGCCAGGCACGCACGATCTCACCCACCAGCCCGGGGCCGCGATAGATCAATCCGGTGTACACCTGTACCAGATCAGCCCCCAGCCGCCGCTTGTCCAGCGCATCGGCGGCGCTGAGGATGCCGCCCACACCAATCACCGGAATGCGGCCATCCAGGGTCTGCACCATGTGCGACAGCGCCATGTCGGACAGCGGCTTCAGCGGGCCGCCACTGAGCCCGCCCTGCTCGTCGCCGTGGGGCAGCGTGGCCACGCCCGGACGGGTGATCGTTGTGTTGCCCACCGTCACGCCATCCATGCCATGTTGAACGAACGCCTCCGCCATGGCCGCCAGGCTGTCAGCGTCATTGTCCGGAGCAATCTTGATGACCAGCGGTACGCGGCGGCCCGCACGCTGGTCCAGTGCGGTCTGACGCTCGCGCAGGGTTTCCAGCAGCCGTGCCAGGGCGTCACCGTGCTGCAGGGTCCTCAGCCCGGGGGTGTTCGGTGACGACACGTTGACCACCACATAGGAGGCCTGCTCGTGCACCCGATCCAGGCACAACAGGTAGTCGTCCACAGCCTGCTCCACCGGGGTGAAGACATTCTTGCCGATATTGATGCCGAGGATGCCGTCGAACTGACGCCGCCGCACCGCCTCCATGAAGTAATCCAGACCCAGATTGTTGAAGCCCATGCGATTGATCAGCGCATTGGCCTTGGGCAGGCGAAACATGCGTGGCTTGGGGTTACCCGGCTGCCCTTTCGGGGTGACCGTGCCGACCTCGATAAAACCGAAGCCCAGGCTGGCCAGGCCATCGATGCAATCGCCGTTCTTGTCCAGCCCGGCAGCCAGTCCCACCGGATTGGCGAAATCCAGGCCCATCACCCGGGTCGGTCGCGGCGGCACACGGGCGGGATACAGCTGCCCCAGGCCGCGACGCAGCGCCGCCAGTGTCATGTCGTGGGCTCGCTCTCCGGACACGGAGAACAGGAGTGGACGGGCGAGTTGATAGAGCATAAAAAACACCGGGTCAGATTGACCCGGCGCATTATAGGCGCCCCGAGGGGCGCCAGCCAGCGTGCCCGCAGGCACGCCGGAGATCAGTTGCCGCGGCGACGCAAACCGGCCGGGCTGAAGTGAGAGTCACCCGGGTAGGGGCGATCAAAGATCAGGTTATTGGAGGCCTCGTTGGTCAACTGCTGCACGTGGTAGCGACGCGAACGCAGATCATGGAACACAGGGTTGCTTGCACGACCCGGACGTGGTGGTTTTCCCAGCGCGCATGATCCGGGTTGATGTGGCCAGGCATCAGGATGTCTTCGTACCCGGATTCGTTACATGCGCTGAGGATGCAGATACATGGCGCCCGCCGGATGACATTGGCCAGTATAAAGGAATAAAAAAACGGTCAGACCCCAAGGGCCTGACCGCTTAGTCACGACAAGCTTAACTCGCCGATTTCTGCTTGTTCATGTCTTCATGCTTCAGCAGGAAACGCGCCAGCGCCGGCAACAGCCAGAGCGCGCCGATCATGTTCCAGAGGAACATGAAGGTCAGCAGGATACCCATGTCCGCCTGGAACTTGATGGACGAGAACACCCAGAAGACCACGCCCACGGCCAGCGCCAGGCCCGTGAAGGCCACCGCCTTACCGGTGGTTTTCAGGGTTTCTGCATAGGCCTCTTCAAGCGGCAGGCCCTGCTTCAGGTACAGGGACAGACGGTTATAGATATAAATACCGTAGTCCACCCCGATACCGACCCCCAGCGCGATCACCGGCAACGTCGCCACCTTCACGCCAATGCCCATCCAGGTCATCAGGGCCTGACACAGGATCGAGGTCAGCCCCAGCGGGATGATGATACACAGCACGGCCCGGATAGAGCGGAAAGCGATCAGACAAAGCACCGACACCACCAGGTACACCAGCGCCAGCATGCGATACTGGCTTTCGGCGATGGTCTGGTTGGTCGCGGCTTCCACACCGGCGTTACCCGAGGCGAGCTTGAACTCGATCACGTCGGGGTCATTGTGCTGCTCGGCGTAACGCGCCACCAGACTGGTCACGCGGTCCAGCGTCTCGGCCCGGTGATCGTCCAGGAACACGTACACCGGCGTCACGCTGCAGTCCAGGTTATACAGCGAGTCCGGCATGAAGATCATGGCGTTGTTGAGCGCAAACTGATCGCGGGAAATGGTCGCCCACTTCAGGTTCCCCTCATTGGTGTTGGCACTGATCATCTTCGCCGTGGAAGCGATGGTGGTCACATCCTGAACGCCCGGCAACTGGTGCAGCTCCCAGCTCAGATCGTCAATCTGCTGCATTGCCTCGTAGCTGTTGCAACCTTCCAGCGGCGTCTTGCCGATCACTACCAGTACATCGGCGCTGACACTGTAGTTGGACACCAGAATATTGACGTCATGGTTGTACTGGTAACGACGCTCCGGGATGTAACCCCGCGGGCAATCAAGGGTTTCACAGGGGTCCGGCCACAGTTCCGGCGCACCCTTGTCCAGGTCACCAATCTGGATATCCTTGGCCACCCACATACCGCCGGCATAGCCGATCGCCGCCAGGACGATGGACGCAGCGGCCCAGCGCGGGCGCGTAAAGCGGGTAAAGAAATTGGACAGCGGATGCGCGCCATCGCGCTTGACCCGGATCCTGGTAATGGCGCGATCACCCACGCCGATGTAGGACAGCAGGATCGGCACAATCACCAGGTTACTCAGGATGATCACTGCCACACCGACACTGGCCGCAATCGCCAGTTCGCGGATCACACCGATCTCGATGATATACAGGGTCAGGAAGCCAATACCGTCACTGACGAGGGCCACGATGCCCGGTACCGCCAGTGCAGCAAAGGTGGACATCGCCGAGGACAGCTTGTCCTGCCCGTCTGCCGCAAAGTTGGACAGGGCGTTGACGACCTGCACCCCGTGACTCACCGCAATGGCGAACACCAGGAACGGCACCAGCATCGAATAGGGATCAATCGTGAAGCCGAGCATCGATACGATACCCAGCTGCCAGATTACCGCCAGGAACGAACAGGCCGTGACCACCACCGAGGCACGCAGGCTGCGGGTGTCGATCAGCAGCAGCAGCGCCGTCAGCGCCATGGTGACGAAGAAGAATATGGCCACTTCAGCGGCCGCGGCCATCACGTCACCCGCCATCTTCGCTGCACCCACGATGTGGATGCGGATATCCGGATACTGCTCCTGATAACGCTCGCGAATGTCATCCAGTGCGGCAGACAACTGCGGGATATCAACGTTCGAGTCAGCGGCCAGGGCATCGAGCAGGCTGGCATGCACGATACTGGAGCGGAAGTCATCCGCCACCAGACGGCCAACATGACGCGAACGCAGTACGTTGGTGCGCAACTGCTCCAGGCTTTCCTCGGAACCGTCATAGGTGGGCGGGATGATCTCGCCCCCCTCGAAACCGTCTTCCGTTACTTCGGCCCAACGCGTATCCGGTGTCCACAGGGAACTGATACGCGAAGGGTCCACCCCTTCCAGCGCGAACACCTCATCGGTGATCTCGCGCAACGCGTCCATGTACTGTTCGTTGAAGATGTCATCGTTGGTGACATCGGCGACGATCACCCGGACATCATTACCCAGTTCCACATCGTTGCGGTGCTCCAGGAAATTCTGGATGTAGGGGTGGTTGATCGGCACCATCTTGCGCACATCGGTATTCACCTGGATGTTCAGCGCCTGGATGCCCAGAAACACGGTCACGGCCGCAAATACAAACAGAACCAGAGGGCGAACAGAGAACAGCCCCCGGGCCATTGATGATGAAAATTTACCCGTCATTATGCTGATCCCCGCCGTTATCGTACGTCTTCAAGCACGCGCACACCGCCCGCGCCGGCTGTGATCACCCCACCCTCTCTGCGGGCGAGCACCGAGGAAATCGTCTGCCGGCCTGGCAGGAAGCGCAGCGACAGCATGCTGCCCTGGTCGCGACTGGTCATGATGGCCCCGGCATTGCCCACCAGCACAATCGTGCCGTCCGCGAGCACCGTGCCATTGTTCACGCCCGTCCGCACACCACTGGTCACTCGTCGCCAGGTGTCGCCACGATCCCGGCTGAGCCAGACATTGCCCTGCAGGCCATGGACCAACAGAGTGCGGGGATCCGAGCTGGTGATGCCGAAAAAGGTACCGTGGTAGGGGCTCTCCAGCCGCTGCCAGGTGCGGCCACGGTCACGGGAGCGGTACAGGGTGCCGCGCTCACCGGCGATGAAGAGCGTGTCCGCTTCACCGTCCAGTTGCTCGATGGCGTAAAGGTGCCAGCCTTCGTCGTCGGGCAAATCACCGGCACGAAGTTTCCAGGTGTCGCCACCATCGGTGGTCTCGACCATGTAACCGTAACCGCCCACGGCAACGGCGCGATCACGGGAATCACACCAGACGTCCAGCAGCGGTGCGCCGGACGTATCTACAGCGCCGCCACTCATGTCGTCGTCATAGAAATCATCATCGTCGTAGTAGGCATACAGATCGTCATCGTCATAGAAGTCTTCATCATCCATGGCGTCTTCAACCGCCTCGCCCAGTTCGTCGCTGTACTGCAGCGCCCAGGTCTGCCCACCATCACGGGTGCCCAGCACTACGGCATCATGGCCCACGGCCCAGCCATGCTGCGCATCAGCGAAACAGACCGCCGTCAGCAGAACGCCTGTAGGCGTCTCGCCCTGCCGCCAGGTGCGTCCATCATCATCGCTGTAGATGATATGACCACGATCACCCACCGCGACAACGCGGTCTCCCGCCCGAGCCAGATCAATATAAATAGTCCCGCGCAGCAGCGGATCATCGGCCGACACCGTTTCCGCCTGCGCCACACCCAAAAAGGCCATCAGGCCAAGTGCAACAAGATATCTCATGAACTGATCCAATCCTGAAAAAGCCGGGCACGCAGTGTGCGTGCCCGGCAGGAAAAACTACAAGAGTGTGTCCGTTGTCATCGTGTATCAGACGTTACCGACCACGACGTCGCAGCGCTGCGGGGTGGAAATACTGATCCCCCGGAGCAGGCTGGGTGAAGTCGAGGTTGCCCGGCTCCTCATTGGACAGGAACTGAACATGGTAACGACGTGCACGCAGGTCGTGGAACGTATCCAGCGCAGTCCACTGGGTCGGCACTTCATAATAGTTCTTCACGTAGGCAATGCTGACACGCCACAGGTCGCCACGACGGTCATACTGGTCGATCACACCGATCTGCCAGGAATCTTCGTCGATATAGAACACGCGACGCTCGTAAATGTGGCGCTCACCCGGCTTGAGGGTCGCTTCCACCACCCACACCCGGTGCAGTTCCCAACGGGCATGCTCGGGGTTGATGTGGCCCTGCATCAGCAGATCGCTGTATTTCAGGCTCGGGTCGTCAATGCGGTAGTTGTTGTACGGGATGTACATCTCCACCGGCTGGTCGTGAACCAAACGCCAGTTGTAACGCTCCGGCGAACCGTTATACATGTCGGTGTCGTCTGCGGTACGCAGGCCATCCGATGCGGCAATCGGTGTATCGAAGGACAGGCTCGGCGAACGCTGTACGCGCCGGGTACCGGCGTTGTAGCCCCAGGCCTGACGCGGCAAGATTCCCTGGTCAAGGGTTTCATGCACCAGTGCCGCACCACCGGCCAGACGCGCCGGGGCCAGTGTGAACGACAGATAGTAGAAGATGATGTTATCCAGCTTCTCTTCCGACAGGCTCTGGTCGTAGTAGCGGAAGTACACTTCCTGCTGCGAGGTCACCAGCGAGTAGGAACCATTACGCTGAACCGCCACTTCGGATGCACGACGCACGATGTAGACACCGCGCCAGCGCATGATGTGGTTCCAGATCACCTGGCGGGCCCGTTCTTCATTGGTACCGTGGGGAATCGGGAACGGCGTGCCCCCGAATGCGCCCTCGATACCGGTGGGGGTCAGTCTGGCAGTCTGCGCGTTGCGCTTGGTGTTTTCATACACCCAATCCGGCGCCGAGGTGGTGCGGCGGCTGCGATACACATTGATCTTGAAGGTATCCGGATAGGTTTCCATCATCGCCTTGACACCTTCCGGCAAACGATTGGCGTGTTGCGCCTTGTTCTGGTTATCGATGGTCAGCAGAACCCGATCGTTGGGAAACGGGTCCGGGTGATGCTGGCCTGGTTGTGTGTAGCTGGATGGAATCATGCTCCGGTCAAAACCGGTCCACTCGGGAATACCATCAGCGGTGTTCACATCACGACCGTTACCGCGCTTGAGACCGCCCAGCGGGGTCAGATCATTACCCAGGCGCGCGGCCTCCTGTGCGGAAACCCCCGCCTGCACACCGGAAGCGACCGCAAGCGACAGCGCCAGCGCACTTCCAATCAGGGATATTTTCTTCAGCATGTCGACTCTCCGTCAGAATTCTTTTGTTATCAGAATGAGTAGCGTACGGATACGGAGGCGTTGTTACGGTCACGCAGCTTGTTGCTGTAACCCGCACCCCAGAAGGCCGTACCAGCAATACCGAACTCCAGATTATTCATGTAGGCAAAGTTCACACCCAGAGTCCCCGCCTTGCGGTTCTCCATGAAGTTGCCACCCACTACGGAGTTGCCCTCAACGTCATGCGCAAAGTTGACGAACGGGGATGCTGAAACCCCGGCGAAGACATCGTTATAAGTTGCACGAAGCACCGCACGATACCCCCAGGAAAACTCATCCAGGTAAGTACGGTATACATCCCCGGGAGTACGGGTGATAGCTTCACCCTCCTGGATTGCTGCTGTGGAAGTGTAATACAGCTTTTCGCCGTCAGCGTTACGGCTCGGCAAGCCACCTGCATACTCCGCACCGATTTCCACCAGGGCGATAAGATTATCCGTCCCCAGAGCAGGGCCAAAGCTGAAGATGTTGACCAGCGAAGCATTAGTCATCCGCGCTTCCTCGTACATAAAATACTCCATGCCCGGGATCACATTATCACCTGGATTAAGGCAGCTTCCGCCAACACTTGCGCGGACGCAATGTGGTGTCAGATCACGAATCTGGGGTTGCTCATTCTGCGCAAAGCCCGCCGCAGTCCCAGCCAGATTCGTTATCAGATTATCGCCCACTTCGTTGACGATAGGCTGCTTGGGACGGAATGCCACCTCGCCAGAAAGCGCCATGTTACCCAGGTTGGAACTGAAGCTCACACCGAACATGTCGATGTCTTCCGGGTACACCATGAAATACTCGGTGTTATCAATCCAGGCAGGGATTTCAGTCAGCCCCAAACCCTGCTGGTTTAAGCGTGAACCCACAATAGGCAGCTTGGCGTGGGTACGGGTGTAATAAAAACCGAATTCAGTGCCATTGAGGCGCTCAGCGAAGTAGCGGAAAGCAAGGCCGAACTGCCCCTGATCATCGGCATCCCGGTCAGCCACACGACTTACCGTAACCTGGGTCTGCTCGTACTGATAGTCACTTCCGGAAGCACCATAGGCGCCTAGAGTGTACTGAGCAAACGCGTCTGCCAACTGCGGAGCCCCTGCTGTTGAGGCCACAAGGCGGCCATCAACAATCACGTTCCCGGTACCACGACCCGGGAAGGCATCATTGGTCGACCAGAAAGTACCTGCAGGTGCATCTTCCGTATTTTTCCACTCAAACTGATAAAAAGCTTCAGCGCTGAGGTTCATTGTCAAGCCGTAAGAAAAATACAAAGAGGCGAGAGGCAGCAGAGCATCACGAATCTCGGAACCTGGCTGACGCAACGCAGCCAGATCGATATAATTTGCTGTGTTGATCCCATTTTGCATAAACAGGGCTTCGCCCCAGTTAATCACCTGACGACCAGCTCGCACGGTTAACGGACGATCCGCAACCATGAAGTCACCCCAGACATAACCGTTCAACAGGTATGTACGCTGACCTGCCCAGTTCCTTGCCTGACGGCTGAAACGATCACCAGTGCCATTGTTGGCGTAGTCTGAATAGACCGCATAACGTCCCAAGGTTCCCGGTGCAGGGGGGGCGCCGGGAATCAGCGCCCCCCCATCATGGGAGCCGTCCATCAGCACAGTGTCATAAAAAGACGTTGCAGCAATCTGCACGCCATAGTTCTGACCGAAATCCAGCGCGAGCTCTGACGTGATACGGCCCACGGCAGATGCAAGCCCGGTGTCAAAGTTACTATTGCCATCGTTCCTGTTGAGCTGTGTGGAAAAGCCGAGCGACTCCATGAGCAGCACATCTTCATTAGCTACCAGCTCCCGGTTCTGACTCTGTGTCCGCCACAGGAGCCCCGCCGAAAGGGTGGTGTCGAGTCGTCCGGAAATGTTCGGGTTATCGAACTGCAGTTGTATCGCCTGGGCAGGTATTGCCAAGGCACCAAATCCAAATATAGACGCACTGGCGATGGACACCGCCAGCCGGGTCTTCAGCATGGTCTTGTTCTTCATTACGCAACTCCGTGATTGCGAGGCGTGTAGCGCTAGCGCCTTTTATTGCCTTGTTATTTTGACAACCCGATCGGGATCCGAACGGATCGCTCTCCCTTTGTACCAGACGACCCGAGGGGGGTGTCTAGGTTTATTTTCGTATATTCAAAACCAAACAGGGCCCGATGACCATACCTTATGATGATTTTCTGGTGTTTTTTTTACCCATCCCTCGCCCGAGTCGCTTGTCCGGCATCCTGCCCGACCCGGTGTTTGCCCCTGGCGGCTCAGCGACTCGCCGCCAGGATGCGTTCCAGCACCTCCCGAAGATTGGCGGAAACCGACCGGGCCAGCAAGCCCTGCAAGGCCCGTGAAAGCTGACCGGCCGGTTCTGCCGGCAAGCGGGGCAGGCGCGCACAGGCGTTGGCCATGCGCGCCGCCACCTGCGGGTTCACCTGATCCAGTTGCCCCAGACAACGAGTGTAGAGCTGGTACCCCTGCCCGGCCGACGCGTGAAACGCAGTGGGATTCGCGCCTGCGAAGGTGCCCAGCAGCGCCCGCACCCGGTTCGGCACCCGGAAATCAAAGGCCGGGTGCGCCAACAGCGCCTCGACCCGGTCCACCGTGTCCGCGCCCGGCACACTGGCCTGCGCCGCGAACCACTGATCCATCACCAGATCTTCTTCCTGCCAGCGCTCCGCGAAGCCAGACAGCACCGCCTCCGCGCCAGGCAGCCGGAAATGACACAGCAGCCGCAGGGCACCCAGCTCATCGGTCATGTTGTCCGCCGTGCTGCAAAGCGTCACCAGGAATTCCGCCACACGGGCATCCCCCGCGGCAGCCAGAAAGCCCAGCGCCCGGTGCCGCAGGCTGCGCAGGCCGATATCGCGGGCCTCCGGCCGATAGGGTCCGGGTACCACACAGGCCTCGACCTGCGCCCACCACTGCGGCGCCAGGCCGCGCCCCAGCGCTGCCACCAACGCCGAGCGAGCCCGATGCACCCCGACCACGTCCATCTGCGGCAACTGATCGCCCGCCGCGACCTCGCCGGGCACCGCCAGCAGCAGCGCCGCCTCCGCCGGGTCATCCACCGCGCGGGCCAACACCTGCTCCAGAGCGGGAACCAGGTCAGCCGCCTCCTGCTCCGCCTGCTCGGGGTCTGCGATCAGCCGGCGAATCGCGGCATGGTACAGCCGCTGCGCGGCATCCCAGCGGCAGTAGCCATCATCATCGTGTGCCAGCAGAAAGCGCAATTGCCCGGTGCTGTAGGGGTAATCCAGCTCCACCGGCGCGGAGAACCCGCGCAACAGCGAGGGCACCGGCCTGTGCGGCAGCGAAAACTGCCACTGCTGCTCTGCCTCGGACAACGCCAGCACCGTATGGGTGGCGCCACTGTCATCCAGCGGCAGTGCGCGTCCATCCGGGCCCAGCAAGGCCAGGGCCACAGGCACCAGCAACGGCATCTTGTCCGGCTGCCCCGGCGTCGGCGGAGTCTGTTGCTTCAAAGTCAGCGTATAAGTGCTACCGTCCCAGTCATCACTCACCGTCAGTTGCGGCGTGCCGGCCTGGCTGTACCAGCGCCGGAACTGGCCCAGATCAACGCCCCCGGCCTCTTCCATACAAGCGACAAAATCGTCTGTGGTCACTGCCTGGCCATCAAACCGGCTGAAATACAGATCCGTCCCGCGCCGGAACGTCTCAGGCCCCAGCAGGTTGTACTGCATGCGCACCAGCTCGGCGCCTTTCTCGTAGATGGTCACGGTGTAGAAATTATCGATCTTCTGATATTCCGCCGGACGCACCGGATGCGCCATCGGACCCCGGTCCTCGGCAAACTGCACCGTGCGCAGCATGTCGACATCCTCCACTCGCTTCACCGCTGCGGAGTTCATGTCTGCCGAGAAGCTCTGGTCACGAAATACCGTAAAGCCTTCCTTCAGGCTCAACTGAAACCAGTCACGGCAGGTGACACGATTGCCCGACCAGTTGTGGAAATATTCATGCGCCACCACCGCCTCGACACGCTGGAAGCCGGCATCCGTCGTGGTGCGCGGATGCGCCAGCACACAGGCGGTATTGAAAATATTGAGGCCCTTGTTCTCCATCGCGCCCATATTGAAATGGCTGACCGCGACGATCATGTAGATATCAAGATCGTATTCAAGCCCGTAGGTCTTTTCATCCCAGGCCATCGAGGCCTTGAGCGAGGCCATCGCATGGTCAAGCTTGTCCAGATCACGCGGCTCGGCGTAAATGCGCAAGCTGACCTCACGCCCACTGCCAGTGCGGTATCGGTCCTCCAGACAGGCCAGATCACCGGCCACCAGTGCAAACAGATAGCAGGGCTTGGGAAACGGGTCCTCCCAGCGCACCCAGTGGCGACCGCCCTCTTCCCCCTGCGCCACTGGATTGCCGTTGGACAGCAGCACCGGGTAGCGCGCCTTGTCCGCCCGCAGGGTGGTCACGAACCGGCTCAGCACATCGGGGCGATCCGGGAAAAACGTAATACGGCGAAAGCCCTCAGCCTCGCACTGGGTGCAGAACATGCCTTTGGACACATACAGTCCTTCCAGCGCCGTATTGTCCTGCGGCTCGATCGTCACCACCGTGTCCAGACGGCACGCCGACGGCAGATCGCGGATCACCAGCACCTCGCCATCGTAGTCATAGCGGGACGCAGACAAGGCTTCTCCATCCACCGCGATCGAGACCAGCGTCAGTCCGACACCATTGAGCACACAGTCGCCGTCCTGCGCGCCAGCTGCCGTGTTCCGTCGTAACGCGAGCGTTGCACTGACCTGGGACCCCTGATCGCGCAGATCCACATCCAGAGCCACGTCCTCCACCAGAAACGCCGGCGCCCGATAATCCTGCAGACGAATGGTGGCCGCCTGTCCGTCACGCATCATCATTGCTCTCCTGGCTGGCGCAACGTCACCGGCTGCTCCCGATCATGGTCATGGTCATGGCTCTCACAGGCGACCGGCGCAACGTACCCGGTACGTTCGTTTTCCGGTACCTGATTCCGAATTTCCCAGGCCAGCACGGCCTGCAGGCTCAGTTCCCGCTGTTCACGGGTCAGCACCCGCCCGTCCGGCCAGCGGCCCGTCTCCACAGCCCGGCGCATGCTGTACCAGACTTCCTGGCTCATGCCATCAACCAGCTCTTCAAAACTCTGTCCACTCATGAAAAATTCCTCGTCGAAGGCGCCTCAATGGTCACCGAGGCGGCTGCTCCAGCCCAGCTTGGAACGGCAGGCTTCATAAAAATCGTGACCCGGCGGGTGCAGCAACTGTAGCCGCTGCGGCTTCTTGCGGATGGCAATGATGTCGTCCTGCTGCACGCGCAAACCATCCTGACCGTCGCAACTGACCAGTGGCTCCTGACGGAAGCTGGTGACACGAAGCTTGATCTCGCTGTTGCCGTCCACCACCAGCGGTCGGCTGGTCAGGGTGTGCGGGTTCATGGGCACCAGGGCGATGGCGTCGATCGCCGGGTGCATGATCGGCCCGCCGCCGGACAGCGCGTAGGCGGTCGAGCCGGTCGGCGTGCTGATGATCAGCCCGTCCGAGCGCTGGTGATAGACGAACAGACCATCAATCAGCAACTCGAACTCGATCATGTGTACGCTGTCGCCCGAGAGCAGCACCACATCGTTGAGCGCCGCACCATGCCCGACCACCCGCTTGCCACGATTGAGTTCCATATCCAGCAGGAAGCGGGACTCCAGGCGGTAATCACCGTCCAGCACCTGGCCCACCCGGTGTTCGAGCTCCGACGGCAGCACATCGGTCAGGAAGCCGAGACGCCCGCGGTTGATCCCCATCACTGGCACATCGTAACCGGCAAAGGTACGGGCGGCGCCCAGCAGGCAGCCGTCACCACCGACCACAATCACCAGGTCGCAGGATTCACCCAGTTGCTTGCGGCTGCCCGCCTGCAAACCGAGGTCCCCGAGCTCATCACTCAGGGACTTCTCCATGATCACATGACAGCCGCGTTGTTGCAGGAAATGCACCAGCTGGCGCAGGGAGTACAGGGCCTGTTCGCTGCCGGAACGGGCAACCAGGCCGATATTACGAAACGTCTCGCGGGGCACCGATAAAGCCTCTGATCAGAACAGGTCACAGGATAAGGCACCACCGGGCCGCGGCGCCAGCCGCGAAGGACTGAGACGCCAGCCGGGAAGGGGTCAACGTGACCCGGTCAGCGTGACCCAGTCATGTCTCCAGATGGAGGGTGTCGGGCCAGGCGTTGATCCCGCCTTCAACCAGTTGCACCCGGATACCCGCGTTTTTCAGCAGAAAAGCCGCCGAGGCACTGCGGCGCCCGGTATCGCAGCACACCACATAGGTGCGGGCCGGATCGAGCAGGCGGCTCTTCAGGCGCAACACATTCAACGGCATGTTCAGCGCGCCCGGCATATGCCCCAGCTCATACTCATCCCGGGTACGCACATCCAGCCAGCGCGCGCCGGCGGCCACCCGCTCCAGCGCCTGGCTACCACTGATGCTCTCGACCACCGGTTCGCGCAGCAATTCATCGAAATCAGCGCGATCCAGACGCATCACCACGCCGTCAGTGGCCATGGTAATGGTGGCATTTCGCGGCGCACCGGACAGCAGTGCCTCTTCACCGAACCACTGCCCCGCTTCCAGCATGGCCACCGGTGTCGGCTCAGCCGCCCCGGCCGCCAGCACAGACACCTCGCACACGCCTTCCTTGATGATAAAACAGCAATCCGCCTCTTCGCCCTGGCGAATGATCTCTTCACCAGTCTTGAGCTTGCGCGGACGCAAGCGGCGGAAAATTTCGAAGATATTGCCGGGTGGCACCTGATAGAACAGCGGCGACTTGAGCAACCGGATCATCCACTCGCGATCGCCTTCGTAGGCCGCGTTGGCATTGATATCCAGCACCACATAGCCCACGGACTGGTCCCATGCCAGCAGGGTATCCAGGCGGAAGCTGTCGAAGCGGACCACCGACACCGCATTGAGCGCCCGCGCGCGACTGCGGCGCGGCTGAGCGTGATCCAGCGGATGCCAGGAGGCTATCCCCCCCGCACTGATGCGCTCGACACGACCGTCAGTGCCCTCCAGCTCTACATCACCGCTGAGCAGGTACACCGTGGTGTTATCCCGGTCACCGATATCAAACAGTAATTCCCCGGCCTGGTACTGGCGCACTTCCTGCTGATCCAGCAAACGGTCCAGCGGGTCACCGCTGAGCGCGTTGACCGGCACAAAGGTTTGCAGCAAACGCTTGTCGATGGACGGACCTTGCGCCATGCGCGTGTTCTCCTCAATTCGACCCACCCGGAACAGGCCCTCATGGGACGGTCGTAGCAGTTAGCGTGCCAAGCTGTACGACACCTCATGTTGGCACGCGACGGAGATGTAATTATTTGAACTTCAGCACATTTTCGATGGCGGTATCGGCGCGGCAGTTGGGGCAACGGTTGGCATTGCGGTCCGACACGCCTGGCTTGAACTGGTTGGGCACATCCACCCGGATGACACGTTTGCCACAAATCTGACCATTTGCGTCGCCCACCTGACACACCGGGTTCTCGTAGTGGCGCAGCCAGGCCCGATAATGCTCCTCGGTGACCAGGCACTTGCGCGCGGCGAACGCCAGCGGGTTCTGCATATAGTCGGAAATTTCCTGGGCACTGATGGACACATGCCCCGCCCCGGGATGGAAGGCAATGAAGTTGAGCCCCAGCGCCTGCAGCTTCTCAAGCAGCTTCTGGGCGCCGGAATTGGCCATCTTGATCTGCTCGCGGCGCGCTTCACGCACCTCCTGCTCCAGGGCCGAAATCTTCTCTTCCCGATCCAGCACATCCAGTTCCTTGGCGTGCATCTGCTCGGTCAGGCGGGCCCGTTCCTCCTCGATTCGCTGGGCCAGTGCCATGCGGTACTGCTCGGTGAGAATCTCGATCTCGCTACCCTGGGAGTCCTGCTTGCGGGCCTGCTCCTCCAGACTATGGTTGAGCGAGGCCACCTGCTCCTTGAGAGACACATTCTGCTCTTTCAGCGCTTCATTCTGGGATTTCAGGGTCTTGAATTGCATCAGCACCTTTTCCAGCTGAGTGCTGAGAATTTCTTCCTTTTGCTGTTGCGCGTAACGCAACTGGGCCACTTCTTCCTTGTGGCCGTTCTCCAGCGTCTGGACTCGCAGGCGCAGTTCCTTGATGGTCCGCGCCAGGCGCACCCGCTCCTGCTCCATCTGGCGCGCTTCCTGCGTTGGCTTCACGGTAGGGATGGACTGGCCCGCGTTCGCTCCCACGACCGGCGGCGCTGGCGGCGGTGCCGTCTCGTCAACATACAGGCCCATCTTGCGGCCGCGCTCACGCAGGGTGTCACGCACATAAACAAAATCATTGGCACCCGGCTTCATCGCCGGATCCCACAACTGCTCCTGATGCCAAGCCACCGGACACTGGCTGCGACACGCCAGCCGGATCGGCCCGGCGCCCATATCCGGCCCCGGCCCCCCATGCTCGGCCAGGTGGCGCAGCGGCACATTCCAGGTGGTGTCGGCCATGCCGTCTTCATCAAAGTCGATCAGAAACAGCACCATGGCCACCACCTGCAGGCGTCCATCCACCATGCAGAAGGCGCCGCGCATCTCGCTGTCGGCAAACTCCGGCACCCCGACCATGCCATCAAGAATGGCCTCAAAATCCGAGTACAGCATGCTCTTGACGATTCCCCGATCATCAAAGAACAACACCGCTTCCGAGGTGACGGATGACATGCTCATGGGCAAATCCTTTTCTTGTCGCGCAGGCCGGTGATTATAGACACGCGTTTTCCCCGGAGTGTGACCCGGATTGCAGATAAAGAAAAGAAGGGGGGAATATCGGTAATACAGGGGGGGGATGAAAAGGTGTGACGCAGTTCAGGCGGACTTACAGCTCGAAGCCGTCGTCCACCTCGGCCAGGTCACCCTCGCCGTCATCCAGAGCCTCCTCCAGGGAGGTCAGCCATGAGCGCGTATCCAGCCGCTCCTCGATCACTTCATCCATATCTCTGCTCCTGTCATCATTGATTTGTGGAGGCACTATGCACCCCATCATGTGACAGGCGAATGAAATAAAGGTTCGGGGCTAAACGGGAGTGATAGAAAGACGGGGATGATAGAAGTACTGAATGTTACATAAAAGAGTGGCGGAGCGGACGGGACTCGAACCCGCGACCCCCGGCGTGACAGGCCGGTATTCTAACCAACTGAACTACCGCTCCAGCTCTTCTCTACTGCGCTGCCCCTTGCGGAGCTTCTTTCCCAGCACCCGGCCATGAAGACCAAAAGGAAACTGGTGGGTGGTGACGGGATCGAACCGCCGACCCCCTGCTTGTAAGGCAGGTGCTCTCCCAGCTGAGCTAACCACCCGAAAGAGGCCGCCATTCTAGGGAAATCCGGCAGCCTGTCAACGGCTTTTTCATGAGATCGTACTGTTCGTTCAAAAAAGCGGCAAAGCGTTCATTTATCAGGCAGTTAAGTCATTTTCAAGATAGTCGATAAAAGCCCGCGCTTCCGTCAGACCGGGAAAACGCTGCTCCAGCGTCTCGCCCCGCGGGTCCGCCACCAGATAATGCCGAACACGCAGACGGTGGCTGACCGGATCCAGTTCGCCCTCTTCCAGAATGGTGTAACCCGACTGCCCCCAGGCCGTGACATTGCCGATCACACGCCCCCCGTGTCGCGCGGCTCACCAATGACACGGCGGACAATGATATGCGCCAGCGCCTCCAGACTCAGGCTGCCGTGTTCATCAAACCAGGTGTTGGTCCAGCTGGCCATCCCGGTGATCAGGCGCCGGATCACGAACGGGTCATCCTCCAGCAGCCCCTGCTGCCGCAGCGTCTCCAGACAATCGATCCAGAGTTGCTCATAGACCGCACGCATGGCCAGCACCTCTTGCTGGCGCTCCGGCGACAGGCAGCGCCACTCATAGACCAGCACACTCATGGCCTCGCTGGTATCGCCGATGATGGACTTCAGTTCGGCACGAATCAGGGCCTCCAGTCGCGCCAACGGCTCGGGGTACTGATCACAGGCTGCCTGCAACCTGGCCGTATTGAAGCGAATCACCTCCACCATGACCGCAAACAGAATATCGTCCTTGGTGGGGAAGTGATGAAAGATGCTGCCGCTCTGGATGCCCACTTCGCGGGCGATATCACGCACCGTGGTGCGATCAAAGCCCTTGTCACGAAACAGCCGCGCCGCTGCACTGAGCAGCTTGCCGCGCGGAGAATCATCCATGCCGTGTACGCTACCGACCGCCGTTTCCACCTTTTCCGCCTGTGCCATCGCTGATCTCTGCGCGCCATTATCAGTAGCCAAGAGCATAGTGCAAGCGATTGCCCTTTACAAACCAAGCGCTTGCTTGGTAACGTCTCGGCATTCCCCGAAGCAGGAGCCACATGCATGAGCAAGGGACCCATACGTATCGGTTGCGCCGCCGGATTCTGGGGTGACACCAACAGCGCCGCCTTCCAGCTGGTGCGCCAGACCCGGCTGGATTATCTGGTGTTCGATTACCTGGCCGAAGTCACCCTGTCGATCATGGCCGGCGCCCGCATGAAAGACCCGCAGATGGGCTACGCCCATGACTTCGTTACCCAGGTCATGGCGCCGCTGGCAAAAGATATTCGCGACCGGGGCATCAAGGTGATCAGCAACGCTGGCGGCGTGAACCCCCACGCCTGCCGCCAGGCCCTTCAGGCGGCGTTTGAAGCCGCCGGGGTGGATCTGAAGATTGCCCTGGTAGAGGGCGACGACATCAATACCCGGCGCGGCGATATCGCCGATGCGGTAGAAATGGAAACCGGCCAGCCCCTGCCGCCGATGACCGTCACCATGAACGCCTATCTGGGCGCCCTGCCGATCAAGGCCGCGCTGGATGCCGGGGCCGACATCGTGCTGACCGGTCGCATTGCCGATTCCGCCCTGGTGCTGGGTCCGCTGATGCATGAATTCGGCTGGGCCGAGGATGACTACGACAAGCTTGCCCAGGGTTCACTGGCCGGGCACGTGATCGAATGCGGCGCCCAGTGCACCGGCGGCAATTTCACCGACTGGGAACAGGTGCCCGATTATCACAACATGGGCTTCCCGGTGGCCGAGTGCCACGCCGACGGCAGCTTTGTGGTGTGCAAACCGGATAACACGGGTGGCCTGATCACCCCCGCCACCGTGGGCGAGCAGATCGTCTATGAGATCGGCGACCCGCGCGCCTACCTCTTGCCCGATGTGGTCTGTGATTTCACGGGTGTGAAGCTGGAGCAGGTGGGCGGCAACCAGGTCAAGGTCACTGGCGCCAGAGGCCGCCCCCCCACGGACCAGTACAAGGTCTCCGCCACCTTCCCCGACGGCCATCGCATCACCGCCAGCTTCATGATTGGCGGCATCGATGCCGCCCGCAAAGGGCAAGCGGTGGCCGACGCCATCCTGAAAAAGGTCAGCGGCCTGTTCCGGCAACTGGGCATGGACGATTTCCGCGACACCTCCGTGGAACTGCTGGGCACCGAAGCCACCTACGGCGCTCACGGTCGCCGCCAGGATACCCGCGAAGTCGTGGTCAAGATCGGCGCCCTGCATAACGACAAGAAAGCCCTCGGTATTTTTGGCCGCGAGATCGCCCAGGCGGCCACGGGCATGGCGCCGGGCCTCACGGGCATCGTCGGTGGCCGCCCCAAGCCATTCCCGCGCATCCGGCTGTTCTCCACCCTGGTAAACAAGGGCCAGGTGCCCTGCCAGGTGGATATTGATGGTCGACAGGTGCCGGTTTCTGTACCCGCTGGCGTGCCGTTCGACCCGACCGCCCTGCCCGCCGACCATGACTACGGCGCCGCATCCGGCGCCACCACCACGGTGCCCCTGGTCAAGCTGGCCTGGGCACGCAGCGGCGACAAGGGCAATCATGCCAATATCGGTGTTATCGCACGCCGGGCCGACTACCTGCCCTGGATCAACAGTGCCCTGACCGCCGAGGCCGTGGCCGACTACATGCGCCACACCCTGGACCCGCAGCACGGCAGCGTACAGCGCTGGGCCCTGCCCGGCTTCAACGCTTTCAACTTCCTGCTGAAAAACGCGCTGGGCGGCGGCGGCATTGCCTCCCTGCGCATTGATCCGCAGGGCAAGGCGTTCGCCCAGCAGTTGCTTGATTTTCCCGTCCCCGTTTCTGACGACATCGCCAACGAGGTGAATCACTGATGTCTTACCGTTCCGTATTTCGTCCCGATCTGTTCAAGGGCCGCAACGTCATCGTCACCGGCGGTGGCAGTGGCATCGGTCGTTGCACCGCCCATGAGCTGGCCAGCCTCGGCGCCCGCGTGGCGCTGGTGGGCCGCAAGGAAGACAAGCTGAAAACGGTGCAGGCGGAAATCATCGAGGATGGCGGCGATGCGCTATGGTTTACCTGCGATATTCGCGAAGAAGACAAGGTCAGGGAGACGGTGGCGGCAATCATCGCCGCCATGGGTCCGATTCACGGCCTGGTGAACAACGCCGGGGGTCAGTTCCCCTCGCCGCTGAACATGATCAACCAGAAAGGCTGGGAAACGGTGATCCGCACCAACCTCACCGGCGGCTTCCTGATGGCCCGCGAAGTGTTCAACCAGAGCATGGAAAAACATGGCGGCAGCATCGTCAACATCATTGCCGACATGTGGGGCGGCATGCCCGGCATGGGCCACTCGGGCGCCGCCCGGGCCGGCATGGATAACTTCACCAAGACCGCAGCCTACGAGTGGGGCCGTGCAGGGGTACGCGTGAATGCCGTGGCCCCCGGCTGGGTCGCGTCCAGCGGCATGGACACCTATCCCGAAGCCTTCAAGCAGGTGATTCGCACCCTGAAATCCGCCGTGCCGCTGAAACGCCTGGGCGAGGAAGCCGAAATTTCCGCCGCCATTGTCTTCCTGCTGTCTGACGCGGCGGGTTTCATCAGCGGCGACACCGTGCGTGTGGACGGCGCCGCCAGCCAGGGCAATATCGCCATCTCGCCACTGGTGGATCACAACAACAGTAAACCCTTCGATGGTTTCCATCGGGCCGTGCCCCCGGCCCTGTTCCAGGAGGACGACAATGCCGGTGATTGAAACCGAACTCGATGTCCATGGCGACGAGTTCGCCGCCAACCGCGATGCCATGCTCAAGGCCGTGGAAGAATTCCGCGCCATCGAGCAGAAGGTCGTCGACAAGGCGGAAACCCAACGCGAGAAATTCGGGAAAAAAGGCAAGCTGCTACCGCATGAGCGCGTGGCCCGTGTGCTTGATCCCGGCTCGCCGTTTCTGGCCCTGCTCGGTCTCGCCGGGTACATGATGCATGACGACAAGGACGGCACTGAAGCTGGCGGCGGCAGCATCTCCGGCATCGGTTACGTCAGTGGCACCCGGGTCCTGGTCAGCGCCAGCAATTCGGCCATCAAGGGCGGCACCATCACCCCGGCCGGATTGCGCAAAACCCTGCGGTTGCAGGAGATCGCCCGCGAGAACAAGCTGCCGATCATTGCCCTGTCCGAGTCCGGCGGTGCCAACCTGAATTATGCGGCGGAGGTTTTCGTCGAAGGCGCGCGCACCTTTGCCAACCAGGCACGCCTGTCTGCCATGGGTATCCCGCAGATCACCGTGGTACATGGTAATGCCACGGCGGGGGGCGCCTATCAGCCCGGGCTGTCCGATTACTGCATCATGGTGCGCAAGCAGGCCAAGATGTTTCTGGCCGGGCCGCCACTGCTGAAAGCCGCTACCGGCGAAGTGGCCACCGATGAAGAGCTGGGCGGCGCCGAGATGCATACCGGTGTCGCGGGCACCGCCGAATATCTGGCCGAAAATGATGCCGACGGCATCCGCCTGGCACGCGAGCTGATGGCCCGCATCGGCTGGCAGGATCAACTGCCTCCCGTGCCCGCCAAAACCTTCAAGCCACCGCGCTACGATGCCGAAGAACTGCTCGGCATCGTACCGAACGATGCACGCAAGCCCTACGACGTGCGTGAAATCATCGCCCGTATTGCAGATGACTCCGACTTTCTCGACTTCAAGAACGAGTGGGACAGCGCCACCGTCTGCGGCTGGGTCATGCTCGAAGGCTATCCCGTCGGCGTGATTGGCAACAACGGGCCGATCACCCATCAGGGCGCGGCCAAGGCCGCCCAGTTCATCCAGCTGTGCGACCAGAGCAATCGCCCGCTGCTGTTCCTGCACAACACCACCGGCTTTCTGGTGGGCACCGAACCGGAACAGGGCGGCATCATCAAGCACGGCTCCAAGATGATCCAGGCCGTGGCCAACGCCCGCGTACCCAAAGTCAGCATTGTCATCGGCGGCTCCTATGGCGCGGGCAATTACGCCATGTGTGGCCGCGGGCTGGACCCGCGCTTCATTTTTGCCTGGCCGAACAGCAAGGTCGCCGTGATGGGCGGCCAGCAGGCTGGCATGGTGCTGCGCATCGTGGCCGAACAGAAACAGCGCAGCATGGGCATGGAGCCCGACGAAAAAGTGCTGGAGATGCTCCAGCAAACCACCGCAATGAAACTGGACAGCCAGTCCACCGCCCTCTATGGCACCGCACACATGTGGGACGACAGCATCATTGACCCGCGCGACACGCGCAAGGTGATAGCCATGGTGCTCGATATCTGCCGCGAAGCGGCGCGTCGTCCCCTACACTCTAATACATTTGGCGTTGCTCGCCTCTGACCCGGAGAAATGACATGCAATTCACTCAGGAACATGAAGAAATGCGCCGCACCATGCGGAACTTCGTTGAAAACGAATTGAACCCGCATGTAGAAGAATGGGAAGCCGCAGGCGCCTTCCCGACCCACGAGATCTTCAAGAAGATGGGCAATCTTGGCCTGCTCGGCATCAACAAGCCGGAAGAATATGGCGGCCTGGGCCTGGATTATTCCTACAACCTGGCGGTGGCCGAAGAGCTGGGCCTGTGCGATTGCGGCGGTGTGCCGCTGTCTATCGGCGTACAAACCGATATGGCCACCCCGGCCCTGGCGCGGTTCGGCTCCGACGAACTGCGCCGCAATTATCTGGCTCCCGCCATTGCCGGTGACATGGTGGCCAGCATCGCCGTGAGCGAACCCCACGCTGGTTCCGATGTCGCCGCCATCAAGACCACCGCCGTGAAAGACGGCGACGACTACGTGATCAACGGCACCAAGATGTGGATCACCAACTCCCCCACCGCTGACTTCTTCTGTTTGCTGGCCAACACGTCTGACGGCAAGCCACACATGAACAAGTCGCTGATCGTGGTGCCCAAAGACGCCGGCGGTATCACCGTGGACAAGCCGCTGAACAAACTCGGCATGCGTTCGTCGCAAACCGCCCAGGTGTTTTTCGACAACGTGCGCGTACCGCAGCGCAACCTGATCGGTACCGAAGGCATGGGCTTCATGATGCAGATGATCCAGTTCCAGGAGGAACGTCTGTGGGGTGCGGTGTCCGGCCTGAAGGGTTACGACAAGCTGATCCAGCTGACCATCGACTACGCAAAAGACCGGCAGATTTTCGGCATGCCGCTGATCGACAACCAGAGCGTGCACTTCCGCCTGGCCGAACTGAAAACCGAAGTGGAACTGCTGCGCAGCCTGATCTGGCGCGCCTGCGAAGAATATATCAACGGCAAGGACGTGCTGCAGCTGGCCTCCATGGCCAAGCTGAAAGCCGGTCGTATGTCCCGTGAAGTGGCGGACGCGTGCATCCAGTACTGGGGCGGCAACGGCTTCATGTGGGACAACCCGGCATCACGTGCCTGGCGCGATGGTCGCCTGGGCTCCATCGGCGGCGGTGCCGACGAAGTCATGCTCGGCATTATCTGCAAGACCATGGACATCCTGCCGGGCAAGAAGAAGAAATAAGGAGTGCATCATGTCACTGCCGACCACCGAGACACTGGTGTTGCGTCAGGAAGGCCCCTTCCTGCATATCACGCTGAACCGGCCCGAATCACGTAATGCCATGAGCCTGACCATGGTCAACGAGCTGATGGCCGTATTCCAGGCCATTGCCGACCAGACCGCCATTCGCGCGGTGGTCCTCCGCGGCGCCAACGGCCACTTCTGTGCCGGTGGCGATATCAAGGACATGGCGGGCGCACGCGCCCGGGCCGCGTCCGGCGAGTCGAACGCTTTCCGCGATCTGAATCGCCGCTTCGGTGAGATGATCACTCTGGCCAATCAGCAGCCCCAAGTGGTTGTGGCCGTACTGGAAGGTGCCGTGCTGGGCGGCGGCTTTGGCCTGGCCTGTGTCTCCGACGTCGCCCTGGCCGCCGACAACGCCCAGTTTGGCCTGCCGGAAACCGGGCTGGGCGTGATCCCGGCGCAGATCGCGCCGTTTGTGGTCCAGCGCGTCGGCCTGACCCAGGCCCGGCGCCTGGCGCTGACCGGCGCCCGTTTCAACGGCAGCGAAGCCCAGCGACTGGGCATTGTCCACGAGAGCCTGCCCGCCTCCGAACTGGACACCCGCCTGGACGCGGTGCTGGCACAGATACGCCGCTGCGCCCCGCAAGCCAACCGCGCCACCAAAACGCTGGTGCTCAATACCCTGGCCCAACCGCTGGAGCAGGTGCTCGATGCCGCCGCTGCGGATTTCGCCGCCGCAGTGGCCAGCGAGGAAGGCGCCGAAGGCACCCTGGCCTTCGTCCAGAAACGGCTGCCCCACTGGGCAGAATGAGGCAGACGTCATGACATCCTTCTCGTTCGACAAGATCCTGATCGCCAATCGCGGTGAAATTGCCTGCCGGGTGATCCGCACTGCCCGTGACATGGGCTACCGCACCGTGGCGGTCTATTCCGAGGCCGACCGCGACGCCCTGCACGTGCAACTGGCCGACGAAGCCGTTTGTATCGGCCCGCCCACCGTCAGCCAGTCCTACCTGAATGTGGACGCCATCCTGGACGCCGCCCGGCGCACGGGCGCCAATGCGGTGCACCCCGGCTATGGCTTTCTGTCCGAAAACGCCGACTTCGCCCGTGCCTGCGAAGCGGAAAAGATCGTGTTTATCGGTCCGCCGGTGGACGCCATCCACCTGATGGGTTCCAAGCGGCTGTCCAAGATCGCCATGCAGGACGCTGGTGTACCCTGCATTCCCGGCTATGAAGGGGAAGCCCAGGACGACCGGACATTGCTGGCTGAGGCCGAGCGCATCGGTCTGCCGCTGATGATCAAGGCCTCCGCCGGCGGCGGCGGACGTGGCATGCGCGTGGTCACCGATGCCGCCGACATTGCCGAGCAACTGCGCAGTGCGCGCTCGGAAGCGAAGAACGCCTTCGGCAGCGACGAACTGATTCTGGAGCGCGCCGTCATGCGCCCCCGGCACGTGGAAATCCAGGTCTTCGGCGACCGCCACGGCAACGTGATTCATCTTGGTGAGCGTGATTGCTCGGTGCAACGCCGCCACCAGAAGGTGGTGGAAGAAGCCCCCTCCCCGGCGGTGGACAGCGCCTTGCGCGCCCGCATGGGCGAGGCGGCCGTGCAAGCCGCCAAAGCCTGCCAGTACATTGGCGCAGGCACCGTGGAATTCCTGCTCGAAGCCGACGGCCACTTCTACTTCCTGGAAATGAACACCCGCCTGCAGGTGGAGCACCCGGTTACCGAGCTGGTCACCGGCCAGGACCTGGTCGCCTGGCAGATCCGCGTTGCGCGCGGGGAGCCCCTGCCGCTGGCCCAGGAGCAGGTCACCCTGACCGGCCACGCCATCGAAGTGCGCCTGTACGCCGAAGACCCCGCTGCGGGCTTCCTGCCGCAAACCGGCCCGGTACTGCACTGGCAACCGGCCACGGGCGCCGGAGTACGCATCGACCACGGCCTGCGCCAGGGCGCTATCGTCGGCAGTCACTACGACCCCATGCTGGCCAAGATCATCGCCTGGGGGGATACCCGCGAAGACGCCCGCCGCCGCCTGATTCGCGCTGTGCAGGACACCCGACTGTTCGGGATACGCGATAACCGCCGCTTTCTGGCGGCCATCCTCGCGCACCCGGCCTTTGCCGCCGGTGAGGCCACCACCGCCTTTATTGGAGAGGACTTCGCCGATAACCCGGGTATGCACACCCATACCCCCGACAGCGCCCACTGGGCGTTGGCGGCGGCCCTGCTGTGCACTCATGAAAGCAGTACGCACTGGCGCAGCAGCGGCCCCGGCGAGCAACGGCTGATCCTGTCGCGGGGCGAAACCCGGCAGATCGTTGCCCTGCGCGCCGACGGCCATGCCGTCCTGGCGACCGTGGGCACAGCACAGCACCGCATTGATCTGGCCAATCCTGCGCGGCCGGTCATCGATGGCCTGCAGCGCGACCTGGCCAGCCTGCGCCACGACCACACCCTGTGGCTGGACGATCAGGGTACCGTGCTGACCTTCCGCGACGAGACCCATGCCGCGCCCGCTGCCGCCGCTGGCGCTGGCAGCGGCCAGATTCGCGCGCCCATGGACGGCGCCGTACTGGAGGTCCGCTGCCAGGACGGCGATCGCGTCAGCAAAGGTCAGGTTCTGGTGTTACTGGAGGCCATGAAAATAGAGCACAGTCTGAAGTCTGATGTCGACGGCACTGTGGAGCGTGTCACAGTGGGTAACGGAGATCAGGTCAAGGGTAAACAGATTCTGCTTTCCATTATCCCCGACGGCGCAGAAGGCTGAGTCCGCTTGCCCTGCGCGGGAACGGCGGGTAAGGTACCAGCCTTGTGCCTGTAACTGACTGATTATTGATTGCCCGCACCATCACCCCGGTGGCCTTGCGGGCCGGCAGCACGCCTTCGTGCTGTCTGATAACCGCTTTTCATACCAGACAACAAACGGAGAGATACATGAGCAACGCCGACGTCATTACGTTGCCCAAGCTGCTGAGCAAGTTGCCGATGGTTTTCGCCAACCTGCCCGGCATCGTCAAGGGGTCCAAGTACGGCAAGCTGTCCGATACCACCCGTCCGCTTGGCCTGGGCCTGGCTATCCAGACCGCCACAGAGATGAACCCCAACGGCGTCGCCCTGATGTATCAGGACACCCAACTGACCTACCGTCAGTTCAACGCCTGGGCCAACCGTATCGCTGACTACCTGTCCTCCATCGGTCTCAAGAAAGGCGACACCATCGCCGTGGACATAGAGAACCGCCCGGAGCTGCTGGCCACCGTGACCGGTGCCGCCAAGATCGGCGTCTGTTCTGCCCTGATCAACACCTCCCAGCGCGGCAAGGTGCTGGTGCACAGCTTCAACCTGGTGAAGCCGAAGGCTGCGGTGATCGGCGAAGAGCTGGTGGACGCCATCAACGAAGTGCGCGACCAGCTGGACCTCGCCAGCGACCGTTTCTACAGCTTTGCGGACCGTGACACCCTGGAAGACGTTGGCCAGGTGGCGGAAGGCTACAAGAACCTCGCTGAAGTCATCCGCGACTGCTCCTCCGAAAACCCGGAGCAGGCCAGCAAGATCTTCCTCAAAGACCCCCTGTTCTACATCTATACCTCCGGCACCACCGGTCTGCCCAAAGCCGTGGTGTTCAACAACGGTCGCTGGGAAAAAGCCTACGGCGCCTTCGGTTTTGCCGCCGTGCGCCTGACCAAGAATGACCGCATGTACTCCACCTTGCCATTTTACCACGCCACCGGCATGGTGATCAGCTGGGCGTCCTGTATTGCCCAGGGGGCCGGCCTGGTGCTGGCACGCAAGTTCTCCGCCAGCCGCTTCTGGGAAGATGTGCGCAAGTACGAGTGCACCGCCTTCGCCTATGTGGGTGAACTGTGCCGCTACCTGCACGAGCAGCCTGCCAAGCCGAACGACAAGGACAACAAGGTCCATGTCATCGTCGGCAATGGCCTGCGCCCGAGCATCTGGAAAGAGTTCAAGGCCCGCTTCGGCATCGAGCGCGTGGTTGAGCTGTACGCCTCTTCCGAGGGCAACGTCGCTTTTACCAACATCTTCAACTTCGACAACACCGTCGGCTTCTCCCCGGTGAGCTACGCCATCGTCAAGTACGACAAGGAGAAAGAAGAGCCGGTGCGCGGCAAGGACGGCTTCATGATCAAGGTCGGCAAGGGCGAGCCGGGCCTGCTGATCGGTGAAATCACCGACAAGACCCCGTTCGACGGCTACACCGACAAGGCCAAGACCGAGAAATCCATCCTGCGCAACGTGTTCAAGCAAGGTGATGCCTACTTCGACACCGGCGACATGATGCGTGATATCGGCTTCAGGCACGCCCAGTTCGTGGACCGCCTGGGGGATACCTTCCGCTGGAAAGGCGAGAATGTGTCCACCACGGAAGTCGAGCAGATCCTCGACGGCGCCAAAGGAGTGGTTGAGACCGTGGTCTACGGGGTCGAGATCCCGAACACCAACGGCCGTGCCGGCATGGCGGAAATCCGCCTGGATACGGAAGACTTCGAGAACTTCGACTACAAAGGCCTTTGCGCTTACCTGCAGCGCGAACTGCCCCCGTATGCCATTCCGGTATTCCTGCGCATTGCCAACCATCCGATGGAAACCACCGGCACCTTCAAGCACCAGAAGAACAAGCTGAAGGAAGAGAAGTACGACCTGAATGCCCACAGCGATCCGGTCTATGTGCTGCTGCCGGGCGAAAGCTGCTACCAGCGCCTGACCCCGGAAATCCAGCAGGGCATCGACGGCGGCAAATACCGCTTCTGATCCCTCCCGGGCAAGCAGAAAAGGCCTCTCCGGAGGCCTTTTTTGTGCCTGCAGCGCCACGCCATGCTTGTGAGATCCTGTGAATAAAACGGGTGTGCATGCCGCACCCGCCGATCCTGTGGACAGTTCTGTGAACAGTCTGGCGGGATTGTTACTGATGCTGTCACCGGCAGCGTCACTTTTGGTGACACATTAATGAGGCAGATTTAAACCCCATATTTTTCATTGCCTTAGGGCTTTTTTTGCACATCAGGCCTTAGCTCTGACAGCTAACTGCACGGCCTGCCTTTTGCGCTCCAGGACGGTGCAAAAAAGCCTCTGAGACCCCGTTCTGGCGCTCGTTCTTTTCCACAGATTCTGTGGATAACTTTGTTGATAACACATGACCAATTCCGTGGAACTACCATCAACAGGGGACTGCCCTCGCCTTGACGCTTTTTTGATCGCACGATGACATCAGACAGTTGCGCCCTTTCGGAAACCGGGTAATATCGGAGTCACATAACCAGAGACCTCAGATCAGAGGCCCGGAAATACACCAACAAGGCCTGTGCGCTACGACAGGTCATCGATACCGCCCCTCGGGCGGTATTTTTTTTGCGGGCGAAAAAAAAGGGCCTCAAGGGGATTGAGGCCCGGAAATACACCACTAAGGGGTTAGCGGTGTGCGCTACAACATCGTTACCCCTGATCCTTGCCCCGCTTTTTGTCTGCGGGCTCGGACCTGGACATTTCATCCAGTGCTGCGGTGAGTTCCTGGACTCGCCGCTGAAGCGCCTCTACTTCGCGCTTGTTGGGAATACCGAGACGGGACAGGGCCTTGTTCAGCCGCTCGTCAAACGCCTTTTCCATCTTGTCCATAGTCTCACCGGTACGGTGCCGGACACGTTCCTTGATCTCTTCCACCCGTGACTCGGACTTGTCGCGGGTCTTGGTTTCAAGGTCGCGGCCAGTATCGACCAGGGCGTCAAAAAACTTGCCGCCCTCTTCCTCCGCCTTGGCGAAGGCACCCAGACCTGCCAACCAGATCTGGTGCGTATACTTGCGCAGATCAAGAGAACCACTGCTCAGCCGAATCGACTTCAGCTTGTCCTCTTTCGGTGCGTCATCATCCTGCTTGCGGTCAGACATCGGGGATCTCCGTGATGCAAATTCCACAAGCCAATGCAGTGCGGAAACGGTTCAAATGAACAAAAAAAAATCAAACGAATCAACAACAACAGACATCAGCGCAATTGAATACATCATTCAATATGGCGCCAGTATACGCCTGTGGCCGGGTCGGAGGGCAAATCTTGTCGGACAATCCGTCATGATATGACTCAGACCGGGCCAAATACCACGAACAACTGGATAAAGCCGGCCATCATCCCGAGCACCCCGCCCACCATAATGAGGATCCACTCATCCTCCTGAAAGGCAGGACGCAGCAACGCCTGAAACTCCTCGGAGGACAGTTCTTCCATGCGCTCGCGCATGATGCGCTCGACGATGGCGCCGCGCTCGCGGTTGAACTGAGGGTCTTCGAAAGGCAGCACCGCGAGGTCCACCGCCTTCTCTTCCACTGCCTTCTTGAGGTCAGCGTAGCCGCCGGGCCCCACGGTGAGCTGGGCGGCCGTGCGCACCACCCCACCCTCCAGCAGTGGCCGCATGTGGCGCTTGATCAGCGCCTTGGTGCGGTCCGCCCGCGGGCCGTTGACCACCTGGTACATGATATTGCGCAAGGTCACGACCTCGGTGGTCGTCAGCCGGGCAAAGCTTTCTGCCACGTCCCTCTGCCGTTTCAGGAACAGCCCCTGAATACGAAATGGCCCCACACGGACCGGATTCAGGGGACGGAAGATGACGTTCAGGGCCAGCCAGTTGGTGGCCACACCCACCAGAAAGCCGAAAAAGGGCATGACCCAGTTACCGGGAAAATAGATGAATATCGGTACCTGCAACAGACCAAACAGGAAACCGAAATAGATGCCGGAGTTGATCACGAAGCGGAATTCGGGATCACCCACCTCACGGAACATCTTCACCATCAGCGCCTTGTCTTCACGCATCTGGCTGCTGATCATGTGCTTGAGGTCCACCAGGTCTTCGACATTCTTGCTGATGTCGTCCACCACATTATCCATGATTTCGGGGATGGCCCGGCGGGCACGGCTGTAGACCCGACGACGCACCAGCATCGGCAGGTTCTCCCAGAGCACGGCATTGCGCTCGGTCATGACCTCGTCGGTGTACTCCTCAATCCGGGCCTGGATGCTGCGTGTCAGATGCGCAGCGATCTTCTCCGGCTCCATCTGCTGGAAGAATTCGTCGATGCTGCCGATCTTACTGAGGGTCTGATCCACCACGATGGCGGCCATCTTCTCGGCCTTGGCCGGAATGATGCCCTGCCAGCCGAAGATGGGCCTCACGCCCAGAAACTCCAGCGGATAAAAGGTCATCTGCACGGCCATCCAGTTGGTCACCCAGCCAACCGTGCCCGCGATAAAGGGAATACTGACGTACTTCCAGAAATCCGGGTGAGAAAACAGCGATTCCAGCATAGATCCAATCAGCTCCCCATCCCGAGGAATTCCACCGCTAACCCCGGAGCGCCCGAAAGCCGGACGCCATGCATTGTACGGCCAATGCCTGGCCCGAAATGATGGACTAGTATAGCGATTTACCCGCCGAGGGTAATGACCGGACGTGTAATTTTCCGTAGCCACTGGGCCAATCCGACAAGCTGTGTGTAGAATGACGGGCTTGAGGGAAACACGACAAGGGCAGATGGAACAGGCGCAGACATCCCTGACACGGTTCCTGGTGCTGGGCACCCTGGAAACCCTGGTGAACCAGGCCCTGGCCCGTGAGCCCAGGGCCCGTGAACGCCTGCGCACCCTTCACGGCACCGCCATCCGAATCCGCACCGAACGGCCCATGGCCATTCTGTACTTGTTGATCTATGAAGACGGCATCGAAATCCTGCCGGAATTCGAAGGTTACGTGCACATTCGTATCCGCGGCAGCATGGGCGCCATGCTGCAGTGGCTACTGGCGCCCAACGCCGAGCTGCCACAGGAAGACCAGGTGCGTATTCTCGGGCCGGAAGACCGGATTGCCCTGGTCAACGAAGCCATCAGTGAATTCAGCCTGTGGTCAGTGCTGCGCAACTGGCTCGATGACCATGTGCGCCTGAACGACCTGCTCTCCCTGTTGCGCCGGGAAGACCCGAGCTGGCTGGCCCGCTTGCAGGGGCTGCCGGAACAGGTCGGCGAACTGGCCAACGAACTGGGTCGGCAACGGCTGATGCAGGAAGAAATTCTGGAGGAACTGCGCAGCCTGAAAACCGGACTGGGGCGCGAACGTCGGCTGGATGCCGCCTGCCTGATGCTGGGATTGATGCTGCTGGTGGGCGCCCTGGCCACGCTGGTGGAGATGCTTCCGGTAGCGGCCGCCGTCTCCATGACCGGACAAGCCGTGCTACTGGGCAGCGCCGGCCTGACCTTCCTTCTGTCGCGTTTGCTGTTTGGCCATCGCTACTGACGTGACGCGCGCCTGTTACTTGCGCCGCTTCCCGAACAACGACCCCAGCCGTTCCTCGACGATTTCCACACTGGTGCGGGCGATATTGCGCGTAGTGCCCTGCAGCACCTCACGGGTCGGCAGCGAGGTCACACCGTCAACGATTCCCCGGCGCACCGCTTCTTCTACCTTCACCGCCATCAGATCCGCCGCCTGCTGGGCCTGCTCCCTGAGCAAGGTTTCCAGATCGCGGGCCAGGCTGGGACTGACAAAGAACTTCATCCACGCCGCCAGCACACCCAGTGTCATCAACGAGGCGGTCACTGCCGTGGCGAGAATCATCATCCAGTCCATGTACTTCCTCCGGTGCCAATAAGGTCATTATAGTCTTCGCCGGTCACACCGCCAGTGCCACGCTGCGTTACCGCCTGCTGTTGCTTTGTCACGATCTGAAAACGCCTATGGTCGCCCCGCCCCTGGCTGGCCTATGCTCCGGATTCGCCCGCGCATACTGGCGCCACGCGTGCCCTCGCACCATGGCCCGGCACTGTGCAGGCTGTCGCCCAACAGGACATTGACAAGGTCGCAGTAATGCCCATGAGCGTTCACCTCAGCCCCCGTTTGCGCATGCTGGATCAGGCCCTGGCACGACAGATTGCCTTCTGTGAACGCCGCGACCTGCCCCTGAACCTGCTCAGTGTCTATCTGGGCAACTTCACCGACATTGCGGCCGAAGAAGGCCACAGTGTCACCCGACGCATGCAAACCCTGCTGGCCGCCGAGGTCGACAAGGTCAAACGGGCCGAAGACTGGCTGTGCGCCTGGGGCGACGGCCGCCTGGTGTTCGCGCTGCCGGACACGCCACCGCGCGGTGCCCGGCGGCTGGCCCAGCGCCTGACCCGGCAACTGGGCAATCACGGCTTCCGCCTGAAAGAACGTCAGCTGCGCTTCGACCTGCGACTCGGCCTGCATTGCGTGGACGACGAACCGTGCCAGGACCCGCGCAAACTGATCATGCGCGCCCTGCATACCGCCTCCCATGGCGCCAAAGCGATCAATGTCAGCCGCCAGATGGCCCAGGCACTGCAGGCCCCCGCCCCCGCCTTCAGCCACGACCGTCACCGCGAAAGCGCGACCCCGGACATTCTGCCCAACGACACCAGCACCCCACAGAAGCTGCGGCAGATGTTTCGTGATCTGAACGAAGAGGAGCGGATGGCGCTGGTGGACGAGTTGTTACTGGCCTCGGCGCGCTAGCCCAGCACCGCTCTACACCCGCCGGGCCACCAGCACGGCCCGCACCGGCGCCGGATAACCTTCCCGTGTTCTGGTCTGGTCTTCCGGATCAAGAAAATCCGGCAATGACTGGAATTGCATCCATTCTGTCGCGCGCTGCTCATCGGTGGTGGTCGGTCGCACATCCACCACCTTCACCGCCTCGAAGCCACAGCGTCGCAACCACAGCGCCAGCATGTCCGTACTCGGCAGGAAAAATACATTACGCATCATCGCGTAGCGGTCTTCCGGCATCAGCACCGTGCTGGCATCCCCTTCAACCACCAGTGTCTCCAGCACCAGTTCACCACCAGGTCGAAGCGCCGCGCGCAGCTCCAGCAGATGATCCAGCGGTGAACGCCGGTGATACAGCACGCCCATGGAAAACACGGTGTCGAAGGCCGCCGCCTCCCCCGGCAACTCCTCCATGCGCACGGGCGCAAACCACACCGGCGCCTCCGGCGTGTAGCGCTTCACCGCCAGAAACTGCATCAGGAACAGGATACCGGGATCAATCCCGAGGACCGATTTTGCCCCTGCTCCCAGCATGCGCCAGCAGTGGTAGCCCGAACCGCAGCCCACATCCAGCACCCGGCGGCCGGTCAGCGGCGTGATGCCGGGCACCACACGCTGCCATTTCCAGTCAGAACGCCACTCGGTGTCGATGTGCGTACCAAAGAACGAAAAAGGCCCCTTGCGCCACGGCATCAGCCCCTTCAGCCCCTGCATCAGCGACGCCGGATCCGGGGCAGAGCCCGCACCAATCTGCAGGGTGTCCGTGGAGAGGTCGCAGGGCGCCGGCCCCGGCGGCAACTGCTGCACCGCCGCCCGCCAGCGTGGCAAGTCACCGTGCGGCGTTTCCAGCAAGCGTTGCCGGGTCAGCGATGACAGCGTTTGCTGCCAGGGGGCGAGATCCGCCGTCGCCTGTTCCAGCGCCGCGCAGTAGCTGTCCAGATCAACGGCGGCGGCCGCCTGTGCGTGCCAGGTCATCCGCGCACCGCCACCAGAGACATGAAGTTGAAGCAGCGGAACCAGACATGCACGCTGGCGTAGCCCGCCGCCTGCAGGCGCGCCTCGTGCGCCGCCAGCGTCTCCGGCACCAGCACGTTTTCCAGTGCGGTGCGTTTCTGGCTGATTTCCAGATCGCTGTAGCCGTTGTTCCGTTTGAAGGCGTGATGCAGGGCCTGTTGAAGAGTGTCTTCGTCAGCGTCGGCAAAGCGGATCTTTTCCGACAGGATAAGGATATCCCCCGCCTGCTGGGCCGCACCGATACGCTGGATCAGCGTGTCGCGATCTTCCAGCGGCACGAATTGCAGGGTGAAATTGAGCACCACCACCGATGCGCGCTCCAGCGGCGTCTGGCGGATATCCTCGCAGCGCAGCGTCACCGGCACCTGAGGCGCCTCCGCCTCCAGCACGGTGCGGGCGCGCGCGATCATGGCCTCGGAATTGTCCACCGCCACCAGTTCACAATCCCGGTGCGGCAGCAACCGGGCCATGGCCAGGGTCGCCGCACCCAGTGAGGCACCGAGGTCATAAAGGCGTGTACCCGGACGGGCGTAGCGGGCCGACAGCACACCAATCATATCGATCATGGTGCCGTAACCCGGTACCGAGCGGCGGATCATGTCGGGAAACACCGCCGCCACCTGCTCATCGAAGCTGAAACGCGCCACGGCATCCCTAGGCCGCGCGTAGATGTCATCTTTCATGATCCGGCTCCCTCCTTCCGTGCCCGTGCCGCAACGCAAAAAGGCCGCTATTCAGCGGCCTCTTCGGGCTGGCACCAGGGTGGGGATGCCCCTGGGCCGGTGATTGGTCGGGACGGTAGGATTTGAACCTACGACCCCTTGCACCCCATGCAAGTGCGCTACCAGGCTGCGCTACGCCCCGAGAAAACAGGTGATATCAAAGCGGCGGCAATCATAACTGATCAGCGCCGCAGTGCAAACAGAAACGACCGGAAAATCAGGCCCGCAAGACGTCAAGCACGTCTTCCAGCTCAACGATCATCTGCCGGATCAGCTGCTGGTAGTGGGTGGCCTGCTCGCCATTGCTGCCCTCGGTCAGCTGCTGACGTGCACCGCCAATGGTATAGCCCTGATCGTACAGCAGGCTGCGGATCTGGCGGATCATCAGCACATCCTGACGCTGGTAGTAGCGTCGGTTGCCGCGCCGCTTCACCGGCTTGAGTTGCGGGAATTCCTGTTCCCAGTAACGCAGCACGTGCGGCTTTACATCACAGAGATCACTGACTTCACCAATGGTGAAGTAGCGCTTCCCTGGAATCGCCGGGAGCTGGTCGTTATTGCTTGGTTCCAGCATATGCTTCAACTCGTTGTTTTAGTTTTTGCCCCGGGCGAAAGGTCACGACCCGACGCGCCGTAATGGGAATCTCTTCGCCCGTCTTCGGGTTGCGGCCCGGCCGTTCGCTCTTGTCACGCAGATCGAAGTTGCCGAAACCCGATAACTTTACCTGAACATTGTTCTCCAGGGCATGGCGGATTTCCTCAAAGAACATCTCCACCATTTCCTTGGCTTCACGCTTGTTCAGGCCGAGTTCAGTAAACAGGCGTTCCGCCATGTCCGCCTTGGTCAGCGCTGCCATCCACAAGCCCTCATCTGAAGCCCTCGAATCACTCTCGCAAAGTAGCATTAAATTCTTGTTTTAGCTGAGATAGCACCCCCGAAACGAGGTCACTGATTTCAGCCTCCCCTAGCGTGCGTGAACGGTCCTGGAAGGTCAAGCCCAAGGCCAGACTCTTGTGACCTTTTTCGATCTTATCTCCCTGATATACATCGAAAAGTGCGACCTCGCGCAGACGTGCGTCACAGGCCGCACGGACCGCCGCCAGCACCGCGCCCGCAGGCACCTCGGCGGGCATGACCAGCGCCAGATCACGACGCACCGAAGGATACTCGGACAGATCAGAGAACTTCGGCACCGATACCCCCTCGATCACCGACTTTCTCAGCTCGAAAAGGTAGATATCCGCCGGCAGGTCCAGCTTCACCGCCAGCGCCGGATGCAGCTTGCCGATCCAGCCTGCCTCCACATCGTCACGCAGGATGCGGGCACTCTGCCCCGGATGCAGCACCTGGTGCTCCGCCGCTTCGAAGCGGTATCCGGCCAGACCACCCGCCACACTGAGCAGCGCCTCGACGTCGCCCTTGATGTCGAGGAAATCGACCTTGCGACCCGGCTCGTCGAAGTGCAGCGGCCGCGCACTGCCGAACACCAGCCCGGCCAGCATCGGCTCCTGCAGCAGACCCCCCTGCTCGCCCGCGCCGGGGACAAAACGCAGCCCCTGCTCGAACAGCCGCAGGCGCGCCGTCTGCCGGTTCAGGTTGCGCTGTGCCGCCGTCAGCAGCCCGGCCCAAAGTGTCGTGCGCATTACCGCCAGCTCGCTGGAAATCGGGTTGGCCAGCGCCAGCGGACTCACTTGCGGGTCCAGCGCGGCCTGCATCGCCGGGTCCACAAAGGTATAGGTAATCGCTTCCAGATAGCCGCGACCCGTCAGCACATCAGACAACCGCCGTGCCGGCAGCAGGGTTTCCGGCTGGCTTGCCGCGCCGCCCTGAATCGCAGGCAAGCGGCTGGGCAAACGGTCATAACCATAGACCCGGGCCAGTTCTTCAATCAGGTCCTGCTCGATGGCCATGTCGAAACGCCAGCTCGGCGGCAAGACACGCCAGGCGCCCGTGCCGGTCGCCGTCACCTGCATGCCCAGGCGAGCCAGAATGTCACTGATCTCATCATCGGCCAGCGCCAGACCCAGCAGCCCTTCGACCCGGGCGGCGGTCAGCTCGATCGCCACCGGTTGCGGCAACGCCTGCTCGGCCAGCGCCTCGGTCACCGGACCTGGCTGCCCGCCCGCGATGTCGATGATCAACGCCGTGGCCCGCTCCATGGCTTCGGCCTGCAGCGCCGGATCCACACCGCGCTCGAAGCGGTGCGAGGAATCGGTATGCAGCCCATAGCTGCGCGCCTTGCCCGCCACCGCCAGCGGCGCAAAAAAGGCACATTCCAGGAAGATATCCACGGTCGCATCGGTGACACCGGACCCGGCACCGCCCATGATCCCGGCCATGGCCAGAGGACCACTGGCATCAGCAATCACCAGGGTATCGTCACGCAGCGTCACCGTTTGTTCGTCCAGCAGCGTCAGGCTTTCGCCCTGGCGCGCCTGGCGCACCTCGATGCCCTGCTGCAAACGGGCCAGGTCAAATGCGTGCAACGGCTGCCCCAGTTCCAGCAGCACGTAATTGGTCACGTCCACCACGGGGTCGATCGGCCGCAACCCGGCGCGGCGCAACCGCTCCACCATCCACAAGGGCGTGGTCGCGGTCGGATCAATGCCACGAATCACTCGGCCCAGATAGCGCGGGCACGCTTCCGGGGCCGCCACGGACACCGGGAAAGTATCGTCGATCACCGGCGTCACCGGCGCTATGGCGGGTGGCGTAAAGGGTACCTTGTTCAGCACGCTGACTTCGCGGGCAATGCCGCGCACGCTCAGGCAGTCGGCCCGGTTCGGCGTCAGATCCACTTCAATGATGCTGTCATCCAGTTGCAGGTAGGCGCGGATGTCCTCGCCCACCGGCGCATCCGCCGGCAGCTCCAGCAACCCGTCAACCAGATCTTCCAGGCCCAGTTCCGAGGCACCGCAGAGCATGCCCAGCGACGGCTCGCCACGCAGCTTGGCCTTCTTGATACGGAAATCACCGGGCAACTCGGCCCCTACGCGGGCAAACGGCACTTTCAATCCGGCGCGCACATTCGGCGCACCACATACCACCGGAAAGGTCTCGCTGCCGTCGCTGACCTCACACAGGGTCAGCTTTTCGGCATCCGGGTGCGGGCGCGTGCTCAGCACTTCGCCCACCACCACACCGGAAAACGGCGCTGCCGCAGGCGCTACGCCATCGACTTCCAGGCCCGCCATGCTCAACTGATGCGCCAGCGCATCCGTATCCAGATTCGGGTTGGCCCATTCGCGCAGCCAGCTTTCGATAATCAGCATCTTTGTTTATCCCCTAGCGGCGGTTGGTCAACGGAACTGGGCCAGAAAACGCGCGTCATTCTCGAAGAACATGCGCAGATCCTTGACGCCATAGCGCAGCATCGCCAGTCGCTCCACCCCCATACCGAAAGCAAAACCGCTGTAACGGCTGGCGTCCACACCACCGTGCGCCAGCACGGTCGGGTGCACCATGCCGCAGCCCATCACTTCCAGCCAGCCGGTCTGTTTGCACACCCGGCAGCCCTGGCCGCCGCAATGGGTACAGCCGATATCCACCTCAGCCGAGGGCTCGGTGAACGGGAAATAGGACGGCCGGAAACGGACGGCCAGATCGTCCACTTCAAAAAAAGCGCGCAGGAAAGCAGCCACGGTGCCGCGCAGATCGGCGAAGGTAATGCCCTCGTCCACCAGCAGCCCTTCCACCTGATGGAACATCGGCGTATGGGTCAGATCCGAGTCGCAGCGGTAAACGCGCCCCGGCGCAATAATGCGGAACGGTGGCTGGCCCTGCTCCATCACGCGAATCTGTACCGGCGAGGTATGGGTACGCAGCAGATGGCCATCAGGAAAATAAAACGTATCGTGCATCGCCCGGGCCGGGTGATGGCCGGGAATGTTCAGCGCCTCGAAATTGTGGAAATCATCTTCCACTTCGGGACCTTCCGACACCGTATAGCCCAGGCCGGCAAAGAAATCCTCGATGCGACGGCGGGTGCGCGTCACCGGATGCAGGCCGCCTGGCAGTTCGCCCCGGCCCGGCAAGGTGACATCAATGCGTTCACCGGCGAGCTTTTCCGCCAGCGCGGCATCATTCATCGCCGCCTTGCGAGACTCCAGCGCCGCCTGCACCTGATCGCGCGCCTCATTGATCAGCGCACCGGCCTGCGGCCGCTCTTCGGCAGACAGCTTGCCGAGCGTCTTCAGCAGCGCACTGATCTCGCCCTTCTTGCCCAGGTACTGCACCCGCACTTCATCCAGTGCCCGCAGGTCGGCAGCCCCGGCCACTGCATCCAGCGCCTGCCGGGTCAATGCATCAAGGTTTTCCATGTTCTCTCCAAAACAAAACGGGGGAAGAGCGCGAGCTCTTCCCCCGTTGGTACCTGCGGGACAAAACCCTCAGGCTGTCATGCAGTCGCTGTCAGCGTGTGCAGACGCTCAGGCGGCGAGGCTCGCTTTGGCCTTTTCAGCCAGCGCGCCAAACGCCACCGCATCACGCACGGCCAGATCAGCCAGCACTTTACGGTCGATGTCTACAGATGCTTTCTTCAGACCGTTGATCAGGCGGCTGTAGCTCAGGCCGTTGGCCCGGGCACCGGCGTTGATACGCACGATCCACAGACGACGGAACTGACGCTTGCGCGCCTTGCGGTCACGGTAGGCATACTGGCCAGCCTTGGTCACCGCCTGCACCGCTACGCGGTACACACGGCTGCGGGCACCATAGTAACCCTTGGCCAGTTTCAGAATTTTCTTGTGCCGGCGACGGGCCTGCACACCACGCTTTACTCGAGCCATTTCAGTTCTCCAAAAACCGTTTCAGTTATCCAGCGTTGTTTGCAGGCGTCTTCAGACGCCCGGCAGCATGCGCTTCACCAGCGCGATATCAGAGGCGTGTACCTCGGACTTCGGCCGGAGCTGACGAATCCGCTTGGCGGACTTCTTCGTCAGGATGTGGTTTTTGAATGCCTGCTTGCGCTTGAAACCGGAGGCGGTTTTCTTGAAACGCTTGGCGGCCCCGCGATTTGATTTGATCTTTGGCATGATTGCTCTCGATACCTTGTTTGGGTTTGCGTTACATCTGGCTCAAGTGTCCGGAAATCCGATCACTTGTTCTTCTTCAGGGGCGAAAGGACCATGATCATCTGACGGCCTTCCATATTCGGTCGTTGTTCGACCTGCCCCACTTCCGCGAGATCCGCTTCCACACGCTGGAGCAATTCGAGCCCCAGGTTCTGGTGCGCCATCTCCCGGCCACGGAACCGCACGGTTACCTTGGCCTTGTCGCCGGACTCCAGAAAACGGATCAGATTACGCAGTTTGACCTGGTAATCGCCGTCATCAGTGCCCGGCCGGAATTTCATTTCCTTGACCTGCGTCTGGCGCTGCTTCTTGCGCCCTTCCTTCAGCTTCTGCTTCAGGTCGAACAGATGCTTGCCATAGTCCATCATGCGACAGACAGGCGGCTCGGCATCCGGAGATATTTCCACCAGATCAAGGTCTTTCGCCTGAGCGGCCGCCAGGGCCTCTTCCAGCGTGACGATACCTACCTGCTCACCTTCATCATCAATAAGGCGAACCTGGCTTACCTGGATCTGATCGTTTATGCGGGCGCGTTTGTCGCCCTTGCCACCACCTTTAATGTTGGCTACCTCCGGTCTGTTCTCGTCTGTCGAAATCCCGAACCTGCGGATTTCGACCCCCAGCCTATCGAGGCTGATCGCGCATTGTATAGACCGCCCCGGGGCGATACAAGCCCTGTACTGCGGTCTAATCGCTTGTTCCAGAACGAAAAAGCCACCGGGGCTGTGCCGCGGTGGCTTTCGTTCAATCTGGTAGGCACGAGTGGATTCGAACCACCGACCCCCACCATGTCAAGGTGGTGCTCTAACCAACTGAGCTACGTGCCTGCTGAGAGGCGGCTATTCTACCCACTGCCGTCGCCCTGTCAAAGGCTTTGTGCAGACGCCACCCGTGCCTCGAACACCTCCAGGTCGCGCACAAAGGCTGCCTGGATGTCACTGACCAGACGCCCCAGATCATCGGCCGTATCCGGATCAGGCACCACGCGGTCGCTGACCATGCGCATGCCCAGCCGCACCATGAAGTTGTCCAGCGCTTCAAAGGTGCCCGTGGCGGTGATTTCCGCCTCGCCACGCGGATTCTGGCTGAAGTTCACCTCACCGACGATGCCCCGGCCGCTGTTGCCCTGGGTGGCCACCGACATGAAGTCCGTCGCCAGCTGGTCGATCGAGCGTGGCAACACGAAGTTGATCACCCCGGCGGGCATCATCCCCAGCGCCCGGCCGCTGGTGCGCACCGTCGGGGTATGCACCATCTGCCCGGACACCCGGGCGTTATCACCCTCCGGGCGATAATGGATATAGCCCTGCATGCCGGTCACGTCCGCCACGATCCCGAGCAGTTCCACCCGCGCCTGCACATCGACCGTCAGGCGCCGCTCGGTCTCGTCCAGCAGCGGCCGGGCCTCCGGCACGGCACGGCCGTGGCGGGTGGCCACGGGTTGGCCGTCCCGCACCAGCATGGACAGCGTGGCACGCTGGGTGCGGCTGTCCACGGTCACGGCCAGCACCTGGCCGTACTCATCATGCACCGCGATATCCAGCGACATGATCGAGCCCAGCCGATCCAGGTAACGGCGCAATGCCGGGTAGTTCCGGGCCAGCCGCTCGGAGTGGATGTGTGCAGCCGCCTCCACCGG
>PNLU01000006.1 GCA_013823245.1 Alcanivorax sp. | reverse complement strand
ATGGCATCGGCCAGCAGCCCCCGGGCGGTGTCGGCGCCGGTGGTCGTCGTGGTCGTCAGCAGGATCGGCTGTGCCGGAAAGCGCTCACGTAAGCGGCGGATCACCGGCGTCGCAGCCACCACCTCACCCACGCTCACCGCGTGCAGCCACAGCGCGCCGGGGGGCGTTGCCGGACCGCCCCCCAACAACTCGACCCAGCGGCGCCCGTAATGCGGCTTGCCCCGGCGTGGCCAGAGCATCCGCGCCAACACCAGTGGCGCCAGCAGGATCAGCAACACGGAGTAGAGCAAGCGATACATGGCTCAGCCCTCGTCCTGTACCCGCGACACCGCATCACCGACGCTGTCCCAGATTTCATCAGCCAGCGCCGCCTCTTCAGGGCTGAAGGCCTGCCCGGAGCGCACCAGAATACGCCGCCCGACACCCGCGTCCGCCGCCGCCTGCATGTCGGCGGCCTTGTCGCCCAGCATCAGGCTGCGTGCCGGATCGATACCGTGCTCGCGAATAGCCTGCAACAGCATGCCCGGGGCCGGTTTGCGACAATCACACTGCTGCCGATACTCACCGAGCCCTTTGTCCGGGTGGTGCGGGCAAAAATAAATGGCATCCAGCGTGACGCCCTGCTCCCGGAAACGTGCCCGCATCCAGTCACACAGCGCATGAAAATCCGCTTCGGTAAAATACCCTCGGGCAATGCCGGATTGGTTGGTGACGACGATCAGCCGATAGCCCAGTAACCGCAAATGCCGACAGGCTTCGAACACACCGTCGATAAAGGTCACATCCTCCGGCCGGTACACGTAGCCATGATCCACATTGATCACGCCATCGCGATCCAGAAAGGCTGCCCGGACACCCTGGCCTGCGCTCATAGCCCTCGCTCCGCTACCACACGGTCGAACATGGCGATCACCTGGTCTGCCGAGATGGCCTGCATCAGATCGTCACCGTAGACGCGCTGCCCCCAGCGCGCCTCATCCGCCGTCTTGCCCTGCTGGGCCGCTAATGCCTGATGGTAGGTATCCACCACATATTCACGAAACCGGTATGGCCCGGTGCGATCCGGGTTGCTGTGGCCGTACAACCCGATCACCGGCGTACCCGCCGCCACCGCCATATGTACCGGCCCCGTGTCCGGCGCCACCACCAGACTGACCTGACGCAATAGTGCATACAGCTGGCGCAGACTGCTGCGCCCCACCAGATCGCTCACCGGCACGCGGCTTTGCGCGATGATCCGAGCGGCCAATTGACGCTCGGTGTCGGTAGGGCCACCACACAGGTAGACCGCAAACCCCTGCGCCGCCGCATGCTCGGCCAGCACCGCATAGCGGGCCACCGGCCAGTTCCGCTCCGGCGCGGACGCCGCCGGCACCAGCACCAGGTGACCACGGGCCTCGGGGTCGAGCTGCGCGCGCGCCCACTCATCATCGGCAGCGGCCACCGGGATGTCCCACTCCGGCGCCGTCAGGGGCACGCCTATGGCACTGGCGAACTGACGAAAACCATCCAGCACATGCATCCCCTGCCGGGGCGCGATGCGCTCGTTGATAAACAGCCCATGCAGCTCCTTGGAACGCGCGCGGTCGAAGCCGATGCGTCGACGCGCACGAATACACAGGCTGGCGATATTGGCGCGCAAGGCGAGCTGCATATGCAGCAGCACATCAAAGCGCCGACCCGCCAGGGCCCGACACAGATCACGGTAGGCACGCCAGCCGCGAGACTTGTCGAAAATCACGAACTCAATGCCCGGCAGATGGCCGAGGAACGCCGCCTCGACCCGGCCGATCACCCAGGTGATCTGCGCCGCAGGGTATTGACGCTGAATGGCTTGCACCACGGAAGCGGCGTTGCAGGCATCGCCGATGGCGGACAGGCGTAAAATGCAGATGGATTGCGGTGTGGCGCGGGTCAATGTCAGCCCCGCACCTTGCTGATCACGGCGCTGGTTGAGCGCCCCTCCACCAGAGGCAACACGTGCACTTCGCCACCATTGGCCTGGACAAAATCAGCGCCAATGATGGTGTCCACCGTATAATCACCGCCCTTGGCCAGGACGTGGGGACAGACCTGCTCGATCAGTTGTGCGGGGGTATCCTGCTCTGAGGGATCATCACCAAACGGCAGCACCCAGTCGACACAGGCCAGTGCACGCAACACTTCGGCGCGATCTTCCAGCGTGTTGACGGGGCGGCCGTCGCCCTTGAGACGACGCACGGAGGCATCGCAGTTCAGCCCCACCACCAGTCGGTCACCCAAGGCGCGGGCCTGGGCGAGATAACGCACATGGCCAGCGTGCAGAATATCAAAGCAGCCGTTGGTAAAGACGATGCGCTGCCCCTGTGCCCGGGCATAAGCAATATGCTGGAGCGCCTGCGCGACCGTGGGCGTGTAACCGGCCGCATGACGGGTACGGCTGATACGCGCAGCCAGCTCTTCCGGCGACACGGTCGCCGCGCCCAGTTTCCCGACTACGATACCCGCCGCCAGATTGGCCAGTTCGGCGGCGTCCACCAGAGGCACCCCGGCGCTCAACAAGGCGCCCAGCGTGGCAATCACGGTATCGCCGGCACCGGTGACATCGCTGACTTCCAGCACCTCGGCGGGAAAATGATGGTGGCTGTCCGCCGTAATCAGGCTCATGCCCTGCTCACTGCGAGTCAGCAGCATGGCGCCGATTCCAGCGCGGGCCAGCATCTCGCGCGCCGACGCGAGCATCTCCGCTTCACTGTCAGCACATCCGCCAGCGTGCCGGAATTCGGACAGGTTCGGCGTGATCACATCGGCACCGCGATAAACAGAAAAATCAGGTTGTTTCGGGTCCACCAGTACGGTCTTGCCCGCCGCGCGCGCCGCCTGAATGATATCGCCGACCCGACGCAGGGCGCCCTTGTTATAGTCGCTGATAATGATGGTGTCGTAGTCACCCAGCAGTGCGCTGCTGCGCGCCGCCAGACGTTCGGCCGCCGCTTCCGGGAAAGGGGTTTCCATATCCAGCCGCACCACCTGCTGATGGCGCGAGATGATGCGCATCTTGGCGATGGTGCGCAGCGCCGGATCACTCAGCAACTCGGAATGAATGCGTTCCGCCACCAGGATGTCACGCAATGCCGCCCCTTCGCGATCATCGCCGATCAGCCCCAGCAGGCCAACCCGACCGTCCAGGTGGGCAATGTTGCGCGCTACGTTGGCGGCACCACCCGCCTTGTCCTCGATGCCCGCCACATGCACCACCGGCACGGGCGCTTCGGGAGAAATCCTGTGCGTGTCACCGTTAAAGTAACGGTCCAGCATGACGTCGCCCACCACCAGCACGGCGGCGTCGCCCAGACGACTCAGGTGTGACACGTCCGCCATCGTTCAGGCCTCCTGCGCCAGCGCCGCATCCAGCGCTTCGCAAAGCCAGTGACCGATGAACATGTGCGCCTCCTGAATACGCGCCGTCTCGTCACAGGCAATGATGATCGACAACCGGGCAATGTCCTTGACCTTGCCACCATCGCGTCCGGTCAGAGCCACGCTGGTGGCGCCGACGTCATTGGCCGCCGCCAGCGCCAGATTCACGTTCTCGCTTTGCCCGGATGTGGTCAAACCAATCACCAGATCACCGGGACGCGCCAAACCACGCACCTGACGCTCGAACACTGTCTCGAAGGCATAATCATTCGGATGCGCAGTCAGGATGGAGGTGTCCGTAGTCAATGCGATGGACGACAACGGCCCCCGCTCGCGCTTGTAACGCACCATGAACTCCGCCGCCAGATGCTGACAGTCCGCCGCGCTGCCGCCATTACCCAGCCACAGTACCTTGCCGCCCGAGGCCAGGCATTCGCGCGTCAGCGCCAGCAGCTGCTCCGCCTGCGGCAGATAATCATGCATGCGAGCAAAAGTGGCATGGTGTCGATCCAGCGCCGCCTGAAAGCTTTCAGCGGGCTTGAAGGTCTCTTGTGACATAGCGGCTCTCGTCATTCGGCCAGCAATTGCCGATACCAGTTCAGTGTGTTTTCAACCGTCTGATCAGCATGAAATACATCATCTATTCTCTGTCGGGCGCTGGCAACTCGCTGCGCGGTCGCGGCGGCGTCCGTCAGGGTGCGCGCTATGGCCGAGGCCAGCGCGTCGGGGTCACGCTGTGCCACCAGCAACCCGGTTTCGCCGTCCAGCACCAGCTCATCGGTGCCGCCCGCCGCCGTGGCCACCACCGGTGTATCGACACACATGGCCTCGATCACCACACGCGGCAAACCCTCGCCGCTCTCGGAGGCTGATACGAGCACATCACTGCCACGAATGATCGCCACTGCGTCATCGCGATAGCCGGTAAAATGAACCCGGTCAGGATGGACGCACTGGCGGATACGCTCCCGCACTTCCTCATTGCCGTCGATACGCCCCACCAGCAGCAGGCGACAGTTCAGCTCCGACGGCAGCCGGTCGAAGGCATCCAGAAGCGTGGTGACACCCTTTTTCGCACTATTGCGGCTCAGGCAGCACAGGGTGCGACCGCCTTCCGGCACGCCGAACTCCGTTGGAGAAACTGCGGGCACGTCATACCAGGACCGGTCATGCCCCTTGTAAACGGTATGCGCCTTGTGGGCGGGGAAACGCCACCAGAGAAACGACACCGCCAGCAGCGACTGGCGTACCGCCTCGGCCACACAGAAAATACCGTCGAGCCTCGGGCTCAGGTAGGTGTGCCAGGATTCCGGTTTGAGGTAGCTGACCCCCGTGGTGACACCCCGGTAACCCAGCAGCTTTGCGCGATGGCGGCGTGCTGCCCGCAGTACACACGGCAGCGCCCGGGAATTGAACGCCTGGACGATATCGTAGTCCCCACGCCGGATCTCTTCACCGATACGCTGCGTGGCCTCCCGGTCGAAGCGGCTCTTGACCGCCAGGGGGATCACCTGCACGCCAGCCGCCTCCAGCAGCGGATAGTTGCGCCCCGTGGTGTTGCACATCACCACCAGGTGGTCGACACGGCGGGCGAGCCGGATAAAAAGTTCGGTTTCCGGGCGGTCGGCCCGGTCCGTGACGCACAGAACTTTCATGCATTGTTCCCTGGACATGACGCGGCAGGCTGGTGGCGGCTATCATGGCCAGCCGGGCCAGATTGTAGCCCATTTGCCATGGAAGTGTTATCCGATGCCCGAGGCCCAGCGCTTTCTCCTGTACGCCGAGCAGAACTACGCCTACGCGATTCTGCGGCCGCTGCAGACCGCCATCCGCTCCCGCGGCGGCGAGGCCCGCTGGTTCCTGGCGGGCGATGAGATCGATGCGAGCTGGTTGCAACCGGATGAACACAGACTGACCGACATCGACGCCGTGCGCGCCTGGGCGCCCGAGGCCGTGCTGGCCCCGGGCAACATGGTGCCCGGCTTTATCCCCGGGCTGAAGGTCGCTGTGTTCCACGGCTTCAACGTCGCCAAGGCGACCCGCAGTGATGACCGGGGGCACTTCAACATTCGCGGCTGCTTCGATCTGTATTGCACCCAGGGGCCGAATACCACCCGGGGCTTCGAGGAACGCGCCGCCCGATACGGCTACTTCCAGGTCGCCGAGACGGGCTGGCCGGCCCTGGATCCTCTGTTTGCTCCGGAAGCGGACACTCATGCGGATCGAACCCTGCTGCCTGCGCCTGACGGTCGCCCGACGGTCTTGCTGTGCTCCACCTTTACCCGTAGCCTGAGCTGCGCACCGCATCTGCTGGATGCCGTGCGCGTACTGCGCGATACCGGACAATGGCAGTGGCTGGTGCAGTTCCATCCGAAGATGGACCCGGCCATGGTTGAGGCCTACAAGGCACTGGCAGATGATAATCTGGCTTACATCAAGACCGACAACGTACTGCCACTACTACGTCGTGCAGACGTGATGGTGTGCGATACGTCATCGGTCATGCTGATGTTTCTGGTACAGCGCAAACCTGTTGTCACCTTCCGCAATCAGAGCCAGGGATCGCGGGATCACCTGTTGAACGTGACAGATCCGGATCACCTGGCGAGCGCTATCGAGACGGCGCTGACACATCCCGAACCCTTGCTGAGCGCCATCAACGAGTACGTGAGCCAACTCCACCCGCGGAACGATGGACGCGCCAGCCAGCGAGTGCTGGAAGCCGTAGATAGCGCCATGAACAATCCGCCGCCGCGCAGAAAGCCACTAAATCTGATACGAAATCTGAAGGAAAGAAAGAAGCTGGGTTACTGGAAACCCTGAACTCACTGGTCTGCTGTTCCGTTCTTCTTTCTGGCTTTTTCTTCCTGTGTGAGAATCCATAATCCTGCATGCTTGTTGAAGTTACCTTGCATGTAGTTCATGGCTACGATAAAGCCAATTCGGCCATCCAGAAAGCCGCCTCGCAAAATATATATCTGGAAGAAAGTCCACAGTGCCCGCAGGCACACCACCAGCAAGCTTCGGTTACGTTTTCCCTTGTCGAAGTACTTCTGACTACCCAGCCAGGCATACTTCGCATTCTTGGCCAGCGCATGCCCGTAATCACGGGCAGTGTAATGAAGCAGATAGCCAGGTAGACGCCCCACCTTGCCGGGCGGGTGCTCAATCGTCTCGTGCACAGCGACAGGAGTAAAGCGCGCACCTTCACGGCGATACAGCCGCAGCGGAGCGCGCGCACTGCGACCATGTTTGAGTCGCTTGCCATGGCGAATCACTGCCCACTGGATGCGGAACGCGACTTCTTCAATATGGTCCTGCGCCAGCAAGTCCTTCAGCGCCTGCTGGGCCTGCTCATCCAGCGCCTCATCTGCGTCAATAGATAACACCCAGTCCATGCGGGCCTCATCCAGCGCGCGCTGTTTCTGGATGCCGAAGCCCGGCCAATCAGTCACCTGGACTTTATCGGTGTACTCGCGCGCCAACTCCACCGTGCCGTCCGAGCTGCCGCTATCGAAAACGATGATTTCATCGGCAAGATCTTTTACCGACTCCAGGCACGCCCTCAATCGGTCCGCTTCATTCATTGTGATGATGCAAACCGAAAGCGTATTCTTATCACGCCCATCCTCAATCACTACACCACCTGTTTTTGTCAAACATCTCGCCTCCATCTTCTGCCGAGGAGGTATACGTATACCATCCTCAGCATCTGCCCCAATCTTCTGAAAGGCTTTGTAACCCATCCCCGGAAAATATCATCAGCCAGTGAGGGAAGAGCACCCTCATAAAAAGGTGTTGACTTGAGGGTTTTTCTGTAAGCAAACTCGTAAGGGTGATAACACCTTATTTTCCAAGGCTTCTTAGAGGCAATGAAGTGCACAATCCCAGGGTTAGATATTGCGTCTTTTATCTCAACTTCTGTTATTGCTGGACCACTTCTCTCCCTGCGCCAAAAAGAGTAAACATTCCCCTGTATATTCCATCTGGGAGAAAGGCGCCGCCAACAGCCATCATGGACCACATTGAGACTGCATTGATCAACAAAGGTCAATGCTCTATGGTTTGAATTCAGATAATCGATTGTTTTTTCATGTATCTTATAATCCAGCCATTTTCGAATATTTATAAGAAGAACACCAGAGTTAAAATATTTTTCTCTCGGTATTTTGACATGCCGCTCAGTGGCAGGAGAGTAATCAATAACAGCACCGGTGATCATATCAGAATCTATATCTTTCTCGGCCCAAAGTTTACGTATATCGTCCACAACCAGAACATCGGAATCCAAATAAATAACCCACTCAGCACGACCACGCAAATAAACGGGCAAACTTATTCTGTGGTAAACAGCCAAACCATAACGCTGGGTATGGAAATCAGCATAGATGTCGTGGCCAGGACAATGAAAATCTATCTTGCACCCCTTCTGCTCAACGAAAACTCTCAGCTTATCCAAAGCATCGTTTCCAATATCAAGCGCAACAAGATGGAAATGGAGCCATTCCGGCTCAGCACAGCTATCTATACATGAGGCTATAGTGGTAGCTGCATACGGTAGATACTTGGCATCACAACAGAGAGCAATGTGAACTAAATCACTCATAAAAGTCCTTTTTTTACCCGTTTAAATTATACCGCGATAGAAGCACATCAACCCGCACCATAAATTTCCAAAGGCCACAAAAAAATATATCTAAAATTCAAGAAAAGGCTTCATTGACACTCTTCAAGTAAAAATTATTGTAGTCCTCAGCCATCCGAAAGGATGTAAAATTTTGCTCAACATGCCAGCGACATTTTTCCGGAGACAACTCGTCACAATCATTAATGCGAGCACTCATGTCACGATAATCCCTACAAATAAAGCCTGTATACCCGTCAAGAATGATTTCTCGGGCAGCGCCACAATCATACGCCAAAACAGGGGTACCGCTGGCCATCGCCTCCACCAAAACCAAACCAAATGGCTCTGGCCACTTCGAGGGGAATAGCACACATCGAGCGCGCGAGAGCAGGGACACCTTCATGTCTCCTCGAACAACTCCAACAGGAGAAACACCTGAAAAAGGCCATGAGAACCATGTCGATGGCCATCGGTTATTTCTCCCTCCGGCGACCACAATCTCAGTACCAGCGATACGCGCAGCGCGAATCGCATCACCCACACCTTTCTTTGAACGCGACACCTGTCCCAGAAAAAGTGCAAAATCACCTTTTCCCTCGGATATGGAGTACTTTTCTATGTTGACGCCATTATATACATATCGCTGCGAGCCATGCGCTTCAGCATGACTTCTTGAGACATATATATCGTGAGGACCAGACTTACCTCCTACCCCATGGATAGTTCTGACAAATGGCTTTTTATTTAGCCTTAGTATCTCGCAAAATGATCCGAAGTCACCATGGAGATGAAATATGTCGCCCCATAACAGGACGTCCTGCGGACAATCACAGCCTGAAAACATCTGGAGCTTATATCCGCAATGCTGTCGAAACGACGGGACCAACTCGGTTGTAAGCACAACAACATCGTGACCAAGCTTAACCTGGGCCTCCGCCAATTCATCAACAAGAACAGGGAGCCCCCCGTTGCTTCCGTCGGGCGGCATCCGCTTCTTAAGCACGTGAACTACGTTCATAGCGCCCTCCGAAGTCGAACTTGCCGCAGAACACTTGGCGCAACCATAGCTCTTGACCTTCGTTGTATCATTAAAAATCAGACGTACGTCAACCAGTCACCGTACTGCTCAGCCTTGCCCTGCACCGTATCGAAATACAGCGCCTGCAACTGCTCAGTGATCGGCCCACGCCGCCCTTCGCCAATCATACGCCCGTCCAGTTCGCGGATGGGCGTGACTTCTGCGGCCGTGCCGGTGAAGAAGGCTTCGTCCGCCACATACACCTCATCGCGGGTAATGCGCTTCTCACGCACCTCATAACCACAGTCTGCCGCCAGCGTGAAGATGGTACGGCGAGTAATGCCGTCCAGACAGGAGGTCAACTCCGGGGTGTACAGCACCCCGTCACGTACCAGGAAGATGTTCTCGCCGCTGCCTTCGGCCACATAACCTTCGTTATCCAGCAACAGCGCTTCATCGGCACCGCCGGACAGCGCTTCGTTCAGCGCCAGCATGGAGTTCATGTAGTTGCCGTTGGCCTTGGCCTTGCACATGGTGATGTTGACGTGGTGGCGCGTGTAGGAGCTGGTGCGCACCTTGATCCCGACTTGCAGCGCGTCGGGTGACATGTAGGCAGGCCATTCCCAGCCGGCCACCATCAGGTGCACTTTCAGGTTGGCGGCGCGCAGGCCCATGCCCTCGCTGCCGTAGAAGGCCATCGGGCGCAGGTAGGCATGCGGCAGGCCGTTGGCGCGCACCGCTTCGATCTGGGCGGCATTGACCTGCTCTTTCGTGAACGGGATTTTCATTTGCAGGATATGCGCCGAACGGAACAGCCGATCGGTATGCTCTTGCAGACGGAAGATCGCCGGGCCCCGTGCGGTTTCATAGGCGCGCACACCCTCGAACACGCCCATGCCGTAGTGCAGGGTGTGGGTCAGCACATGCACCCGGGCATCGCGCCAGGGTACCAGTTCGCCGTCAAGCCAGATAAAACCGTCACGATCAGCCATCGACATGGCAACTTCACTCCCGAAAATCAGTTGAATTCAGATTGCAAACCATTTGCCCCAGATCGCCCGCACGCCGTCCCGCAGGTCGGCGAATTCTCCCGGGTCTACCTCGGAGGGTTCATTGCGCAGGGCCAGTCGATGAGCAGCAGACCGGAAGGCGAGGTACGCTTCCCGTAGAAGGCCGGCATCATGGGCCGGCATCAGCTCCAGCACCGCAAGGGTTTCAAGCAGCCGCACATTATCGGTGTACCGGGTCAGGTCACTGTGCTGTGCAGCCCATCGCAGAACGCCATATTGCACCATAAATTCGATATCGACGATACCACCCGGGTCCTGCTTGATATGGAAGCGCTCGCCGCGCTGGCCGCTACCCAGATGGGTCACCATCTTCTCGCGCATCGCCAGCACCTCGGTGCGCAGGGGCTCGATCTCACGGGGCCGACACAACACCGCCTGGCGGATGGCGTTGAAGCGCTCCCGGGCCCGCGCGCACCCGGCCACCACCCTCGCTCGCACCAGGGCCTGGTGTTCCCAGGTCCAGGCCTGGTCCTGCTGATACTTCTCGAACGCCCGCATTGAGCTGACCAGCAGGCCCGCCGAGCCCGACGGCCGCAGGCGGCTGTCAACCTCGTAAAGCTGACCGCTCATGGTCCGGGTGGTCAGGATATGGATGATGCGCTGGCCCAGGCGGGCGAAGAACTGCTCGTTACTGACCGGCTTGTCGCCGTCAGTATTGCCAGCACTGTCGGCGTCATGCAGGAACACCAGATCCAGGTCCGAGTTATGCCCCAGCTCGATCCCGCCCAGCTTGCCGTAGCCGACGATCACGAAATCCGGCGAGCAGGGCTGGCCATCTTCCCGGTGCGGTCGGCCATGGCGGGCCACCAGGGGCTTCCAGGTCAATTGCACCACCTGATGCAGGATCGCCTCGGCCAGCCAGGTCAGGTAATCGCTGACCTTCATCAGGGGCAGCACTTCGGTCACTTCCGAGGCCGCCACCCGCAACAGGTGCGCCTGCTTGAAGTGGCGCAGCACCTCCATCTGCTGTTCCAGATCATCCTCGGCCACGCGCAGCAGTTGCTGCCGCAACTCGTCGTCCAGCTCGCTGCGCTGGGGGGGCGAGTAAAGGGTGCGCACGTCCAGCAGTTCGTCCAGCAGCACCGGATGCCGGGTCAGCTGCTCGGCGATCCAGGGGCTGGCGCCGGACAGCTTGACCAGCTGTGTCAGGGCATGGGGGTTTTCCACCAGAAGGGCGATATAGGCGGAACGACGCAGCACGGCCTCCAGGAAGGCCAGCACCCGCTCGCAGGTCACCGGCCCCACCTGCTGGTAGCCCAGGGTTTCCAGCAGGCGCGGCATCAGGCGGTCGAGTCGCTCGCGGGCGATATTCTGCATGTTGGTGACCGCCCGCCCTTCGCGGAACGCCCTGAGCTGCTCGATGATCGGCTCCGGTTCAGCCATGCCGATACCGGCCAGCATACTCGCCGCCGTCTGGTCATCCAGCAGGCCCAGCCACAGGTCCAGCAGTTCCCGGTCGGCGCCCTCCACATCCTGCTGCTCGCTTTCCGGGTCGGCGATCACCTGGCTGAAGTGATAGCGCACCTGCTCGCGGTAGCGGGCCAGCGCCCGTTCACAACTGCGGCGATCACGGAAGCCCAGGGAGCGCGCCAGGCGCACCCAGCCGTCGTCATTCTCCGGCAAGCGCTGGGTCTGCCGATCAGCCACCGCCTGCAAACGATGCTCAACATTGCGCAGGAACACATAGGCCTCGCTCAGCTCGTTGGCCACCTCGTCGGGAATCAGGCCCTCTTCCACCAGCTGGGGCAGCACCTTGAGCAGGTTCGACTGACGCAAGCCGGGCAGCTGACCACCCCGGATCAGCTGGAACGCCTGCACGATGAACTCCACCTCGCGAATACCACCTGGCCCCAGCTTGACGTCGGACTGAATGCCCTTGCGCCGCACTTCGCGCTCGATCAGCGCCTTCATCTCCCGCAGCGAGGCAAAAGCGCCGTAATCGATATAACGCCGGTAAACGAAAGGCCGCAGACGCTCGATCATGCGCCCGCCCGCCGCCACATCACCGGCCACCGCGCGGATCTTGATCAGGGCATAGCGCTCCCATTCGCGCCCCTGCTCCTCGTAATAGCCTTCCATCGCGTCAAAGCCCACGGCCAGGGCACCGGCACCACCCCAGGGGCGCAGGCGCATGTCCACGCGGAATACAAAGCCATCGGCGGTGGCCTGGTCCAGAGCACGGATCAGCTGCTGCCCCAGGCGCACAAAGAACTGGTGATGGGTCATGCCACGGCGATGATCGGCGATCTCGCCCTCATGCTCGTAGGCGAAGATCAGATCGATGTCGGAAGACAGATTGAGCTCACGCGCGCCCAGCTTGCCCATGGCGAAGACCACCAGCTGCACCGGCTGGCCATCCGGCCCGAGGGGCGTGCCCTCTTTTTCGCAGGCGCGCTGGTAAAGGCGCCGCAGCGCCGCGTCGATCAGCGTGTCCGCCAGCAGGGACAGATCCGCCACGGTGCTGTGATAGTCGCCCTGGCCGTTCAGGTCACGCCAGATGATGCGCACCATGTGCCGGTGGCGCAGTAGCCGCAACGCCCGCTGCAGTGCAGCCTCGTCGTCGGCGTCCGCCAGCGCGGCCTCCACCTCGTCACGCAGGGCCGCCGCCGACAGCGGGGCCTGCAGACGGCCGGGACTGGCCAGCCAGTCCGCCAGCGACGGCGTGCGCACCATGCATTCGGAAACGTAATCGGAGCCAGCCCAGACGGTCGGCAGCGCCTGCTGAAGCGCCGACGGCACAGCGCCACCGGCCTCGACATAGCGCTGCCACTGGGAATCAAGGGCCTCGGCCAGAAAGCCGGGCAGGGATGAGAAATCCGGAGTTGTCGTCATGTGGCGCTATTGTCCGTGCAGACGCTCAACTCAGCAACACATCCTGTTGCGGCGTCACACGCAGCACTTCTTCCACCGTGGTCAGGCCACGGGCCACTTTCTGGGCGCCGCTGATGCGCAGCGGCTTCATGCCGTCCTTGAGGGCCGCGCGGGTGATGGCCTCCAGATCGCCACCACGGCTGATCACACCCTTGAGCGCGCTGCTCATGGGCAACGTCTCGTACACGCCCATCCGCCCCAGATACCCGGTGCCCCGGCATTCCAGACAACCCACCGGGCGGTAAATCTGCTCCGGCGCCTTGATCCGGAAGGGCCGGGTCAACTCCTCCCATGCCGCCGGGTCAGTGGGCACTGGCGTCTTGCAGTGCGGACACAGGGTACGCACCAGCCGCTGCGCCATCACGCCGACCACCGTGGCCGTAATCAGGTAAGGCGGGACGCCCAGATCAATCAGACGGGTCACCGAGCTGGGCGCATCGTTGGTATGCAGGGTCGAGAGCACCAGATGGCCCGTGAGGGCCGCCTGGATGGCCATGTCCGCCGTGGGCAGATCGCGGATCTCGCCAATCATGATGATGTCCGGGTCCTGACGCAGCAGCGCCTTCACACCCTGGGCAAAGCCCACCTCAATGGCCGTCTGCACCTGCATCTGGTTGAAGCTGGGCTCCACCATCTCGATCGGGTCTTCGATGGTGCAGACGTTCACTTCCGGCGTGGACAGTTGCTTGAGCGTGGAATACAGCGTGGTGGTCTTGCCCGAGCCGGTGGGGCCGGTGACGAACACGATACCGTTGTTGTTGCTGGTCATCTTCTGCCAGACGGCGTAGTCCTCTTTCGAGAACCCCAACTGGTCAAACGTCCGCACCAGTACGTCCGGATCGAAGATCCGCATCACCATCTTTTCACCGAAGGCCGTGGGCAGGGTGGAAATCCGCAGCTCCACTTCACCGCCGTCCGGCGCCTTGGTCTTCAGGCGGCCGTCCTGGGGCTTGCGCTTCTCGGCCACATTCAGGCGCGTCAGGATCTTCAGTCGACTGGTCACCGCGGCCAGAATCGCAGCAGGCATCTCGTACACATCGTGCAGCACGCCATCAATCCGGAAGCGCATACGCCCGGTCTCCCGGCGCGGCTCCAGGTGGATATCACTGGCCCGCTGGGAGAAGGCGTACTGCAATATCCAGTCGACGATATTGGCCACATGGGTGTCGTCCGCATCCGGCGTGCCCTGGCCCACCTCCAGCAACTGCTCAAAGTTGCCCACGGAGCCCAGATTCTGGCCGCCCCGGTCCTTCGCCCCGGCGATCGAGCGGCTCAGGTTGTAGAACTCCAGCCGGTAGCGACGGATCTGCTCGGGGCTGGCCAGCACCACCCGCAGCGTGCGGTCACGGAGCACCTGGGACAGATGTTCTTCCCAATGGCGCCGGAACGGCTGATCGCAGGCCACGGTCACCTGGTCGCGATTGACCTCGACCGCCAGAATGCCGTGGCGCTCGGAAAAGGCATAGGACATCAGGGTGGTGATCTGATCCACATCGGCCTTCAAGGGATCAATGTGATAGACCGGCAGGTTGGCCTTCTCCGCCAACCAGCGGGTCAGCCAGTCGATGTCCAGCGGGGCTCCCTTGCCGTCAGGCACCGAGGCATCCCGCAGACGGTGCTTGGCCACCACCTGCAACGGGTGCCAGCCCAGCTCCTTCTTTTCACGCGGGGTGGTGGAGATGACGTTGAAGTCCTCACGCGAGACCCGGCCCTCATCGAGCAGCTCACGCATGACCCAACGCACATCGATTTCCAGCCCGGCATGTGGGCCGGGCGAGGCAGCCTTGGCAGACAAGCAGATTCCCCTTGCAGATCAGCGGTTCACATCTGCCTAGCGTCCGGCGTCACGCCGCCGCCGTCAAGCGCGACGGCGGACAATACCGAACCCGGTCTCAGACCGGCAGCTTGCCGCCGATGATGCGCATCGCCTTGAGCCGGCGACCCGACGCCGACTCATTGACGTTGAGGATGTGATCCCCGATACGCTCAAGCCGGTTCAGGATATCGATGAAGATCACGCCGGCACGGGGTGCGTAGGCGCTTTTTTCCAGGCGCGCAAAATGGTTGTCGCGGAACTGATCGCGCAGCTGGTCCACCTTGTCCTCCAGCTCGATAGCCCGCCTCAGGTCCACCGCACTCGGCGATCTGGCGACGTTGGCCGTCATGAACTGGATGCCCTCGCGGAGCGCCGCCATCATCTGCTGCATCTCCTGGCTGGCCTCTTCCGGCCAGCCGGAGCCGGACTCCTTCATCCGCTCGGTCAGCTTGGCGATCTGGTAGTAGATGTCCGCGATACGCTCCATGTCGTTGATCATGGTCTGGATAAAGCGGATCCGCTCGGTGGTCTGGTGCTCCAGGTGTGCCCGCTCGCTCAGCCGCACCAGATAGTCCGAAATCTCGATTTCAAGCTGGTCGGTGGTCTGCTCGTGCTTGTGGATCTTCTCGATCGCCCGGATGCTGTCGACCTCCGGGTTGAACAGCAGCTCGTTGACCGCATCGTGCATGGTCTCCACCACCCTGGCGAACTGCTGGGTCTCCTTCTGTGCCTGCTCCAGCGCCAGGGCCGGGGACACCATCACCCCGGCACTGATATAGCGCAGGTGGAAGTCTTCTTCCTCGCCACCGCGATCTGGCTGGATGTACTCCACGAACCGCACCAGGTAAGGCACTGCGGCGAACAGCAGGAGCACGTTCAGCACATTGAAGGAGGTATGGAACAACGAGAGCGCCAGGGTGGCGTTGGAGCGTGACTCCACCTCACCGGCCATGATGGACACCGTGCTGCCGGTGCTGATCTGGAGTATATGATCCATCAGGTGCAGGAACGGATAGATGATCATCATCATCCAGATCACACCGATCATATTGAAGAAGAAGTGGAACCGGGCGGCGCGTTTCGCATGGACGTTGCCCACCATCGCGGCGATATTGGCCGTAACCGTGGTGCCGATATTCTCCCCCAGAATCATGGCGGCCGCGATCGGGAAGGAAATCCAGCCCTCGAACAGCATCACCAGCGTAATGGTGGTCGCCGCCGAGGACGACTGCGTCAGCAAGGTCAGAATGGTGCCGACGGCCACAAACAGGATGAGCGACAGGTAGCCATACTCGGAGAAGCTGTTCAGGAAGGCCAGCATGCCTGGATTGTTGTTGATGTCCGGCACTGAGCCCTTGATGAACTCCAGGCCAATAAACAGAATACCGAAGCCCACCATCGCCTCGGCGATATTCCGCCAGCGGCTGTTGCTGGAGAACAGGAACGCGAAGAACAAGCCGATCACGGCCAGGGCAATCGGCGTGATCTGGAACTTGAAGCCAAACAGCGCCACCATCCAGGCGGTGATGGTGGTACCGATATTGGCCCCCATGATCACCCCGGTGGACTGCACGAAGGTCAGCAGCCCGGCGTTAACGAAACTGACCGTCATCACCGTGGTGGTGGTCGAGGACTGGGTGATCGCTGTGGTGGCCAGGCCCGTCACCACGCCGGTGGCCCGGTTGCGGGTCATCCCGCTCAGGATGCCCTTGAGCCGATCGCCGGCGACATTCTGCAGCCCCTCGCTGAAGATTTTCATCCCGAAAATGAAGATCCCCAGGGAGCCGATCAGCTGCAGGAAATCGAAAAGCGAGTAATTCATCAATCAGGCCTTCTGTTTCGCCGACATGGCCAGGCGCCACACAGGGCAGCTGTGCGTCACTCCGGGGCTGCGCGCGAATTGTAAGATAACCGTCATGCCGCTGTGAACTTTCTTGTCACATAAATGAAAAACCCATTTACTTACAACCAGTTAAAGGAAGCCCACCCTCAACACACCCCCTTCCACCCCCAATGCGGGGTCAGGCGGGGTCAGGTCTCACATTTCACGGTGCTATGCGTGAAATGTGAGACCTGACCCCGCCTGCGCACGGTGCTATGCGTGAAATGTGAGACCTGACCCCGCCTGCGTTCCCGCTTCGTGCTGCATAGCCGCCCGCCCGCTGGTCCCCTATACTTCGTGGCTTGAGCACCTGCCACCCCCGACCCGGACACACTAAGGATGACGCAACACACCTCGGGCAACACCACAACGGCGCCCTCTACCGCCACGGCACACCAGGACCACGTCACCTGGTTCCGTAACTCGTCGCCCTATATCAACGCCCATCGCGGGCGCACCTTCGTGGTGATGATCTCCGGTGAGGCGGTGGAGGAGCCCGGGTTTGACCACATCATCCACGATCTGGCGCTGCTCAACAGCCTGGGCATCCGGCTGGTGCTGGTGCACGGGGCGCGGCCGCAGATCAGTGCGCGGCTGGCGGCGCGTGGGATTGATTCGCGTTTCGAGCGGCATACCCGCATTACCGACAGTGCGGCGCTGGAGTGCGCCCTGGATGCGGTGGGTGCGGTGCGGTTGCGGGTCGAGGGGCTGTTTTCCATGGGGCTGGCCAACTCGCCCATGCACAATGCCAGCATTCAGGTGGTGTCCGGCAACTTCGTGATTGCCAAGCCGGTGGGGGTGCGGGATGGCTTCGACTACCAGCACACCGGCGAGGTGCGCCGGGTGCAGGTGGAGGCGATCCAGCGGCAGCTGGAGATCGGCAATGTGGTGCTGCTCTCGCCCATCGGCTGCTCGCCCACCGGCGAGCTGTTCAACATGAACTCCGAGGAGGTGGCGTCCACCACGGCCATTGCCCTGAAGGCCGACAAGATCATCTATCTGGGTGAGGACACCGGGGTGGAGGACGCCGAGGGCAAGCTGGTGCGCGAGATCTCGCCCCAGGAGGCCGGGCAGCTGCTGGCGAAGGAAGTGATCACCAACCCGAATACCGAGCGGCAGCTCACGGCGGCCTGCCACGCCGCCAGCAATGGCGTGGCCAGGGCGCATCTGGTGAATTTCCGTGAGGACGGGGCGCTGCTGCGTGAGCTGTTCACCCGGGACGGCTGCGGCACGCTGGTCACGCGGGAGACCTACGAGAACATTCGCGGTGCCTATATAGAGGACGTCGGCGGCATCCTGGAGCTGATCCGGCCATTGGAAGAAGCCGGCATTCTGGTGCGCCGCTCGCGCGAGCTGCTGGAGGCCGAGATCAAGCGCTTCACCATTATCGAACGCGATGGCATGGTGATCGGCTGCGCGGCGCTGTATCCGTTCAGCGATGGCGAATCCGGCGAACTGGCGTGCGTGGCGGTGCATAATGACTACCGCAGCAGCCAGCGCGGCCACAAGCTGCTGGCCTTTATCGAGAAGCGGGCGCGCAGCCAGGGGATGAGATCGCTGTATGTGCTCTCCACCCAGACGACCCACTGGTTCCGGGAGCAGGGCTTCGAGCCGGTGTCGGTGGATGAGCTGCCCGGCGAGCGCAAGAGTATGTACAACTACCAGCGCAACTCGAAGGTGTTCCGCAAGGCGCTGTAACCGATTTCTCAACACCTTATTTCAACACACGACAGACCAGGTGAGTGTTTCATGACTGACGACAAGATGCGCAAACATTCCTCGAAGATGGTAGACGGGATCGAGCGGGCTCCGGGCCGCGCCATGCTCCGCGCCGTGGGTTTCACCGACGAGGACTTCCGCAAGCCGCAGATCGGCATTGCCTCCACCTGGGCCAATGTCACGCCGTGCAACATGCACATCAACGACCTGGCGTTTGAGGCCGAGAAAGGCGCCAACGCAGCAGGCGGCAAGGGCGTGATCTTCAACACCATTACGGTGTCCGACGGCATTTCCAACGGCACCGAGGGCATGAAGTATTCGCTGGTGTCCCGCGAGGTGATCGCGGATTCCATTGAAACGGTGGCGGGCTGCGAGGGCTTCGACGGCCTGATCGCCATCGGCGGCTGCGACAAGAACATGCCCGGCTGCGTGATCGGCATGGCGCGTCTGAACCGGCCGTCGGTGTTCGTATACGGCGGCACCATCAAGCCGGGCGCCGGGCACACCGACATCATTTCCGTGTTCGAGGCGGTGGGCAAACATGCCCGGGGCGAGCTGACCCCCATCGAGGTCAAGCAGATCGAGGAAGTGGCGATCCCGGGGCCGGGTTCCTGTGGTGGCATGTACACCGCCAACAGCATGGCCAGCGCCATTGAGGCACTGGGCATGTCACTGCCCGGCTCGTCGGCTCAGGACGCGATTTCCGAAGACAAGAAGATCGACTGCCAGCGCGCAGGCGAAGCGGTCATGGAGCTGCTGCGCCGTGACATCAAGCCCACCGACATCATGACCCGCAAGGCGTTCGAGAACGCCATCCGCGTGATCATCGCGCTGGGCGGCTCCACCAACGCGGTGCTGCACCTGATCGCCATGGCGCACGCCGTGGATGTAGAGCTGTCGCTGGATGATTTCGTGCGCCTGGGCGAAATCACTCCGGTGGTCGCCGATGTACGCCCGTCCGGCAAATACATGATGAGTGAGCTGGTGGCCATCGGCGGCATCCAGCCGTTGATGAAGCGCATGCTCGACGCAGGCATGCTGCACGGCGACGTGCTCACCGTCACCGGCAAGACTCTGGCCGAGAACCTGGCCACTGTGCAGGACTATCCGGAAGGTCAGGAGATCATTTTCGACTTCGACAAGCCGGTGAAGAAGGACTCGCACCTGGTGGTCCTCAACGGCAACCTGGCCCCCGAGGGCGGCGTCGCCAAGATCACCGGCAAGGAAGGCCTGCGCTTTGAGGGGACCGCCCGGGTATACCACGGCGAAGAGTCAGCGCTGCGCGGCATTCTGGATGGCGACGTGGTGGCGGGCGATGTCATCGTGATTCGTTACGAGGGCCCCAAAGGCGGCCCCGGCATGCGCGAAATGCTGTCCCCGACCTCTGCGGTCATGGGCAAAGGGCTGGGCAATGACGTGGCACTGATCACCGACGGCCGCTTCTCCGGCGGTTCGCACGGCTTTGTGGTCGGGCATATCTCACCGGAAGCCCAGGACGGCGGCCCCATCGCGCTGGTGGAGAACGGCGACGGCATCATCATCGACGCCGAGAAACGCGAGATCACCCTCAAGGTCGACGACGCGGAACTGGCGCGCCGCCGCGCCAACTGGAAGGCCCCTGCACCCAAGTACACCCGCGGCGTGCTGGCCAAGTACGCGGCCACCGTCTCCTCGGCCTCCGAAGGCGCGGTCACGGACAAGATATGAGCCTGGCGCATCGTCTGATGCCCTGGGTGGCCCGGCTGTTGACCAGCCCCGGGCTGCTCGACAGCCGGCGCCGCCTGCATGAACTGCAACGCAGGCTGCGTCGGCAACCCCATATCGCCACCTTCTATTGCCGGGTGGACGACCCCTACTCGGTGTTGTTGCTGCAATGGCTGCCCGCTTTCGCCCGCCATTATGGCGTGCAGATCCAGCCTCGCCTGATGCTGTATCTGGACCAGCAGATGTATCCCGAGCCGGAAATGCTCGCGCAACTGGGCTGCCGCGACGCCGCCGCCCTGGCGCGCTTTTACGGCCTCGACTTCCCGGAACACTGGCAACCGCCCAGCCATGATCGCGCCCTGCTGGCCACGCAAATCCTGCTGCGCCATGAACAGGACCCGGCCTTTCTGTCGCTGGCCACCGAGGTCTGCAAGGCGCTCTGGAATGGCGATGATCTGTCTGCGCTGGCCAACCGGCATGGCCGCCAGCCGGAAGACCAGACCCGCATGGCCATGGAAGCGCGCCGGGATCAGTTCCTGCGTATCGGCCACTACCTCACCGGCACGCTTCATTATGCTGGCGAATGGTACTGGGGCATCGACCGCCTGGATCATCTGGCGCGGCGTATGGACGCCCTGTTGCCTGATCACAATCGTGGCAACTGGCCTGCCCCCTACGGCGCCGCCAAATCGCTTCGCCTGACTGGCAACAACGCGGCAGTCGCGGGCCAAACCCTGGAGCTGTTCTTTTCGTTCCGCAGCCCCTACTCCTGGCTGGCCTTGCAGCGCGCGTATCAACTCGCTGACCACTACGGACTTGAACTACAGGTGCGCCCGGTGTTGCCCATGGTCATGCGTGGCCTCAGCGTACCACGCGCCAAGCGGTTCTACATTCTGTCTGACGCCGCCCGCGAAGCACGTTTGCACGGCATCCCTTTCGGCTTTGTCTGTGACCCGGTGGGCCCGGGCGTGGAACGCTGCATGGCCCTGTGGCCCTTTGCAGAAAAAGAAGGTCGGCTGCGCGAGTTTCTGCTGAGCGCCGCCACCGGCATCTGGAGCCAGGGCATCAATACCGCCAGCGACAGCGGTCTGAAGCAGATCTGCGCACAGGCCGGGCTGGACTGGAACCGGGCCCGTCGCTGGCTGGGTGACCGCGAATGGATAGAACGGGCCACGGCGAACCGGGATGCCATGGTGTCTGCAGGCAGTTGGGGTGTACCCTCATTGCGGTTTGGCAATACCTTGTTCTGGGGCCAGGATCGTCTCGGCCTGATGGAAACAACCATAAATAACCACCGCAGCGAGGACCCATCATGACTACAGCTTACTGGTGCATGCTTGTCGCCATTTTCCTGCCGTATCTGTTTACCGGCTTTGCCAAGTTCCAGGGCGGTTTTGGCCCGCGTCAGAACCATAACCCGCGCGAATTTCTCGAAGGGCTGGAAGGCGCCCGCAAACGCGCTCACTGGGCGCAACAGAACAGTTTTGAAGTGACCCCGGCGTTTCTGGCGGCGGTAATTGTCGCCTCGGTGATCGGCAATATCGCCCAGGGCACCCTGGACATGCTGGCCATCGCCTTCGTGATCAGCCGCGTGCTGTTCGGCATCTGCTACATCGCCGACTGGGCCAGCGCCCGTTCACTGGTCTGGTTCGCCGGTATGGCCATCATTGCCTCGCTGTTTATCATGAGTGCATGAGCGACCACACCATCACCGTCAGCGGACGCGGCCACTATCTGGCCGCCCCCGGTGACACCCTGCTCGAAGCCGGCCAGCGCGCCGGCTTCGGCTTTCCCAACGCCTGCCGTAATGGCAACTGCCTGCGCTGTCAGGGCACTCTGGTGCGCGGCAGCGTACGCCTGCGCAATGGCCGCACGGTTCGTGCGGGCGAAGCCGCTGCCAGCACGGTGGTATACTGCGTCGCCCACGCGCTGGAAGACTGCGAGATCAACGTGCCGGACATTACCGCACCGGGCGAGCTGCCGATTGTCGAGGCAGCTTGCCAGGTCACCGACATCACCCCCCTGAACCACGACGTCAGCCGGGTCGTACTGCGCCTGCCTGCGGGCAAACCCGTGCGCTGGCACGCCGGTCAGTACCTGGAACTGCTGCATGGCGACATGCCGGCCGCCTTTTCCATCGCCAATGCCCGGCAGGGCGACGGCCGGGATCTGGAGCTGCATGTACGGCACACGGCCGACAATCCATCGTCCCTGGAGATCATGGCACAGCTGCGTAGCGAGCCGGTCATGCGGGTTCGGCTGCCCGGCGGGCGCCGGTTCATGGCGGACACGCTGCCCGACAGGCCGGTCTGGTTCGTCTGCGGCTCCACCGGCTTCGCCCCGGCCAAAGCGATGATTGAGCATCTGTTGACGCAACGTTTTGCGCATCCCATCTATCTTTACTGGGGAGCGCGTCGGGCCGAAGACATCTACCTGCCCGAACTGCCTGCCGCCTGGGCCGCAGCAAACCAGGTGCATTATGTGCCAGTGCTGTCAGAGTCAGATAACCCGGACTACCGCCAAGGCCTGGTTCACGAAGCCGTGCTGGCCGACATGACCGATCCGCAGCAGGCGGAGATTCACATCGGCGGTTCACCGGTGATGGCCTGGGCCGTCTTCGACGCCCTCAACGCTGCCGGAGTACCCGCCACCGCGATGCACTCCGACGTGTTCGACTACGCACCACGCTAAGGACATCACCATGTACAAGGGGGCAGACCACTTTCGCCACAGCCAGCCGGATCGTATCGGCGTGCTGATCACCAACCTGGGCACACCGGATGCGCCCACGGCCCCGGCGCTGCGCCGGTACCTGCGGCAATTCCTGTCCGACCCGAGGGTGGTGGAAGTGCCGCGACTGATCTGGTGGCTGGTGCTGAACCTGATCATTCTGCGCATTCGTCCGCGCCGCTCGGCGGCAGCCTACCGCACGGTGTGGACAGACCGGGGCTCGCCGCTGCTGTATCACACCCGCGACCAGTACGAAGCATTAAAGGATCAGCTGCATGCCCGCTACGGCGAGCGCGTCGTCGTCGACTTCGCCATGCGTTATGGCCAGCCGTCGATCACCGATGCGCTGCAACGCTTGCAGGATCAGGGCGTACGGCAGTTGATCGTTCTGCCGCTGTATCCGCAATACTCGGCAGCCACCACGGCCTCCACCTTTGATGATCTGGCCGCCGACTTCCAGAAACGACGCTGGCTGCCGGACCTGCACTTCATCACCCATTACCACGACTTCCCGCCCTATCTGGATGCCCTGGCCGGGCGCATCAACGCGCACTGGAAAGCCCATGGCCGCCCGGACAAGTTGATCCTGTCCTATCATGGTATCCCGAAACGCTATCTGCTCAACGGCGACCCTTACCATTGCGAATGCCACAAGACCTCGCGCCTGCTGGCCGAGCGGCTCGGTCTGGGTCCTGACGAGTACATGACCACCTTCCAGTCGCGCTTCGGCCGCGAGGAATGGCTCAAGCCCTACATGGACGAGACCATGAAGGCGCTGCCGGGCCAGGGTGTGAAATACGTGCAGGTGGTGTGCCCGGGGTTTTCAGCAGACTGCCTGGAAACCATCGAGGAAATCGGTGAGGAAAACCGGGACTACTTTCTGGAGGCGGGCGGCGAGCGCTATGAGTACATCCCTGCCCTGAATGCCGGTGCGGATCATATCGACGCCCTGGCCGCCCTGCTGGCGCCGCAGCTTGAACAGTGGCTGGCCAAACCGGAGCGGGATGCCGTGCTCAGCGATACCCTGTCAAAACGGATCTGAATACCATCAACGGGGTCGCGGCTGCGGCAGGGGCGGCAAGGTCGTTCCCAGCGCCACGAGGCGCGCCTCCAGGCACGCCCTGGCGCCCTCTTCGTCCCCCAGCGCTGCCAGCAGCCGCGCCAGTTCGGCTTGGGCGGTCACATTGCCCGCCGCTGCGGCCGTCTCGAAAAAAGCCCGTGCCTTGCCCCAAAGCTGCGCCTTGAGCGCCACCCGCCCGGCCGTCAACAGCACGACCTGATTGGCCGGTCGGTCCACCAGCCAGCGCTCGAGGCGCGCCAGCAACACATCAGGATCCACGTCATCCATCGCTTCCAGGACCGCCACCAGGCCATCATCCCAGTCCTCTTCGATACGCCGGGTGATGACCTTGTATGCCCCCGGGCCGTCACCGAACTGCGCCAGATAACCCGCATATTGCGCACGCAGTGCAGGCACCCTGCGCAGGCGCTGCGGCATCTTCTTCCACAGCCGCGACAGGCTGTCGCGACGCTGCGTGGCGTTGTTGAAACCGGGCAGGCTCGCCGCCTGCCGCATCCGGCCCAGCCAGGCACGCTGCTCTCGTTGATCCAGATTACCGGCCTGCGGATCGATCTTGCGCAATTGCGGCAGCAAGTCACACAGCGCCGCCCAGTTGCCTTCGCGGCCATAAGCCTCGGCCAGCATGTGCAACAGGATCGGGCTGTCGCCGTAGCGCTTGCGCTCGGGCTCCAACAGTTCCCGGGCCCGGTGCGGACGGCCGTCCTGCAACGCGATGCGGGCACGCAGCAACAGCGTGGGCATGCGCCCGCTGGACACGGTTTCCGCCTGCGCCAGCGCCTGCTGCATGCCGTCGCTGTCGCCCCGCAGGCGCGCAGCCACGGCCGCCGCCAGCCAAGCGGGCAACGGCCAGTCCAGCCGCTTGCCCGCCGAACTCAGCAGCCCGTGGGCCCGCTGCCAGTGGCCCGCTGACAACTCCAGCAGCCCCTCACGCAACTGCCGCTGCGCCGCCTGACGACGACGCCATCCGCTCCAGTGCGCGGGCGTCAGCAGGCGCCACAGCGGCGCAAGTAGCAGGGTCAGCAACACCAGCACCACCGCCGCCGCCAGCAGCACCAGCGCCAGAAACGTCACGGAGGTTTCGATCTCGCGCTGGCCGTACACCACCAGCACATAACCGGCGTCTTCCAGCAACAGGCGGCCCAGCCACAGCCCGGCCACCAGCGCCACCGCCAGGGCGGCGATCAGCCACAGGACCAGCCGTCTCATTCAGCGCCCTCCGGCAGGCGCCCGGCGCGGGTCCGACGGAGCGCCGCCAGACCCGTGCCGATATCCGGCAGCGCCTGGGCGACATCCTGATCCGCCAGTGACTGCAGCGCCTCCCGGAATGCCTCAACCCCCGGGTCAGCCTGTTTGAACCAGGTCTGGATCAGATCATCGGCCTGTTGCAGGGCGGCCGTGTACACCTCCAAGCGCCCTTGCAGCAGCGCCAGACGGGCTTGCTGCAATTCGTTCTCCAGCGCCAGGCGCACCCGTTGTCGGCTGTCGCTGTCCAGAGGGACCGGCGCGGGTCCGTCATGGGTGCGGATGCGCACCGGCAAGCGCGCCAGCAGCCGCTCCAGTCGACTGGTGTATTCGGCCTCGTCCTGCTCCCGGGCTGTTGCCCCGGTGGGCGCCTCGCGGCGCGGCAGCGCCAGGTTCGCCACGCGCCCCTGCAGTGCGCCCAGCTCCAGCAGGATGCCAGTCACGTCGACACGTTGCGCCGCGTTCAGACGGGCAATGTCTTCGCGCAAGGCCTCGCGCAACGGCAGCATGGCGCTGTCATCACTGCGGGCCAGCAGTTCATCCGCCGCATGCAGCAGTCGTGCCGCCGCTTCCGAGTCGCTGGTCAGCATCAACTGCTGTTCCGCCAGGCTGGCCAGCGACAGGGCTTCACTGATCAGCCAGAACTGCTGGCCGCCATCGCGCATGCCCTGTACCTGACGGGCCGTGTCTTCCAGCGTACGCTCCAGCGCGTCGATGCGTTCCGCCTGGGCTTCGCTGTCCGCGCGCGCATCACTCAATGCCTGTTGCCAGGCGTCCTGCTGGTCCGCCAGCGCGGCTCGCCAGACATCCTGTTCGCGTTGCTTTTCACGCTGCTGGCCGTCCCACACCTGCCAGCCGAAGTAGCCGGCACCTGCCAGCATCAGCAGCAGGATCAGCCACAACAGACCACGCCCGCGACCAGCAGGTGGGCGCGGCGGGCGACGCGGGGCAGTCGGGGAGGGGCGAGGCGGCACCGGAGTCTCCGTTACCGGGACCTCCGTGGCCTTTTCGTTCGTAGCCGCTTCGTTGTCTAGCGGTTCTTCCTTTCCAGACATGTTTTCAGACATGCCAGCATATCCTCGTCGTGCGGACTCGCCGCCACTTGCAGTCTCGGGTAGCCGGCAGCACGGATAACCTGAGCAATCCGTTCGCTACCTGCGATAATCAGCGGCCCCTGAAGTTCAGCCGCCGCTCGCTCGTGTAAACAGTGCCAGCTTTCCACGCTGGTCACCAGTACTGCGTCCAGCCTGCCGTCCGGCCAACGAAAATCACTGGCGCAGTCGCGCTGGTACAACGCAATAGTGTGCACGCTCGCCCCCCGATCGCGCAGCGTGTCCGCAAACAGGGGCCGCCCACCGTCACCGCGCAGGATCATGACCCGTTTGTCTGCCAGGGATTGCAGGCAGGGCAACGCCAGCACCGCTTCAGAGTTGAACCCTTCCGGCGGCGCTTCGGCGGGTAATCCCGCCTCGTGCAGCACCGCTGCGGTGGCTTCACCTACGGCCAGCCAATGCACCCCCACCGGCCACTGCGGCCACACATCTGCCAGGGCCGCACACCCCAGCCGCGCCGCGTTCGGGCTGACAAAAAATACCGCGTGGCATTCGTCCACGTTCAGCAGTTGACGCTTCGCCGCCTCACTCAGCGGCAGCGGCGTGATCGACAGTACCGGTACATGCACGGCGGCAAAGCCAGCCTCATGCAGGCCCGCCATTATCGCGTCAGCCTGGCCAGCAGGCCGGGTCACCAGAACCCGCCATGAGCCGGATGATGTGCCGGGCATCGTGCTTCAGCCTCGCTGGTAAATCGCGCCCAGGATGCGGTCGGCACCCTGTTGCAGCAGGTCGTCTGCCACCGCGATGCCCAGCGCATTGGCCTGATCACGGGGCGCTCTGGCCTCGGCGCGCAACACTTCGCTGCCGTCTTCACTGGCCACCAGACCGCGCAACCACAGGGTGTCCCCCTCCAGCACGGCATAGCCCGCGATCGGCACCTGGCAACCACCTTCAAGGCGCCGGTTCATGGCCCGCTCGGCCACCACCCGGTCCCAGGTATCGGCATCGTTCAGGGGCGCCAGCAGGCCCGCGACCCGATCATCCCCCTCACGGCATTCAATACCGACGGCGCCCTGCCCCACTGCGGGCAACAGCACTTCCGGCGGCAATGACTGACGAATGCGGTCTTCCATCTCCAGGCGTCGCAGTCCCGCCGCCGCCAGCAGAATGGCATCAAAGTCGCCGCCATCCAGTTTGCCCAGTCGCGTCTGCACATTGCCGCGCAGGCTGATCACCGTCAGGTCCGGGCGCCGCGCCAGTATCTGTGCCTGGCGGCGCAGACTCGACGTGCCCACGCGAGCGCCCTGAGGCAAGGCATCCAGATCTGCATGGGCGGCACAGACGAACGCATCACGCGGGTCATGTCGCTCGCAGATGACCGGCAACTGGAAACCCGGCGGCAACACCATCGGTACATCTTTCATGGAGTGCACCGCGATGTCGGCACGACCGTCCTGCATGGCTTCTTCCAGTTCCTTGACGAACAGCCCCTTGCCGCCAATCTTCGCCAGCGGCGTATCCAGGATCTTGTCGCCCTGGGTCTTGATGCGCACCAGCTCCACCTTCAACCCGGTGTGCAGCGCCTCCAGACGCTCGCGCACATACTCGGCCTGCCACACGGCAAGCGGGCTGGAACGGGTGGCAATACGCAGCAATGCATCGGTCATGGTGTCTCCGGAAAGCAGGGTGATCTCAAGGCCGCCAGTGTACCGGAAAGCACTGCGGTTGGCCGCCGCGCCCTGCCCGCCATGACCAGCAGGACACAAATAGACCGCTGCGCCGCTGGACAAGTACCCGGCGAAGCCTAAACTTGCCGTTTTTTTCACGCCCGCACGGGTGTAGCGTGGGCATTGCCGACGGCCCTCAGGTCCGTGCAGGTCTGCAGGTAATGGAGCACAGCCATGGCAGCGACAAAGATAGTAGTGGTGGGGGGTGGTGCAGGCGGCTTGCCGCTGGTCACCCTGCTGGGGCGTCGCCTTGGCAAACACGGTATCGCCGACATTACCCTGGTCGACAGCAACAACATCCATGTCTGGAAACCGCGCTATCACGAAGTCGCCACCGGAGCGATCGATGCCGACCTGGACGCGGTGGACTATCGCGGCCATGCGCGGCTGAATCATTACCGCTTCGAGCCGGGCACATTGAGTGGCCTGGACAGCCAGACGAAGGAAATCCGTCTGGCGCCGGTCAACGATGACCAGGGCCAGGAAGTCCTGCCCGAGCGCAGCCTTCGCTACGATTACCTGGTGCTCGCCATCGGCAGTTGCAGCAACGACTTCAATACGCCCGGCGTGCGTGACCATGCCCTGTTTCTGGACAGCCGCCAGCAGGCCGATCGCTTCCGGGAAAAATTCCTGAACGCCTGCCTGCACGCCAACCACAACAATTCCCCGCTGTCGGTGGCGATTGTTGGTGGCGGCGCCACTGGCGTGGAGCTGGCAGCGGAGATCCATCATGCCATCAGCATGCTCAAGCTCTACGGCCATGAACATCTGGATCGCAAGCAGTTGAACGTGCACCTGATCGAAGCCGCGCCGCGTATTCTGCCGGCGCTGTCAGAGCGCGTGTCGCTGGCCGCCCACACCCGCCTGGAAGGCCTGGGCGTCAAGGTACACACCCACACCATGGTGGAGCGGGCCGAGCCCGGCACCTTTGTGGTCAAGGACGGTGACAATATCGAGGCCGACCTGCTGGTCTGGGCTGCCGGGGTCAAGGCACCTGCCGTGCTGGGCACGCTGAACGATCTGGAGCGCAACCGGATCAACCAGGTCGTCGTGGAACCCACCCTGCAAGCCGTCGGGCATCCAAACATTTTCGCCATCGGCGACTGCGCGGCCTGCACCCTGCCGGGCGCGGAGCGCCCACTGCCACCGCGCGCCCAGGCGGCGCAGCAGATGGCCCACCACATGGCCCGCAGCTTCGAACGCCTGCTGGAGCGCCACCAGCCCATGAAACCCTTCCGCTACCGTGACCATGGTTCGCTGGTGTCACTGAGCCAGTACAGCTCGGTGGGCATGCTCATGGGCAACCTCAAAGGCGGCAACTTCTTTGTCGAAGGCTGGCTGGCACGAATCATGTATATCAGCCTGTATCGCCTGCATCAGGCGGCCCTCTATGGCTGGCCACGCACGCTGATGCTGCTGATCGCCGGGCGCTTCAACCGGCTGGTCAGGCCGCGCCTGAAGCTGCACTGAAACATCTCGTTACAACTGGCGTGAAGCCACGGATGGCGGGCGCCGCAACCCGGTGCCGGGGCCTGCGGTCCATGCAAAAGAGGAACTTCTCCGCTGCGCTCGGTCGGACCTGACCAGGCAACGAGATTTTTTAAACGCAGCCAACGAGGAGAACGCATAATGCAAATCCGACTGAAGCAACTTGCCATCGCCATCGCCGCCACCGGTCTGACGGGTGCCGCCTTCGCCCAGGGCGCTGCGGGTACCTATTCTGACGGCGGCCAGCAGCACAATCCTGCCGCGCAGGCTCAGCAGGGTCAGCAAGGCCAGGGCTTCGCGCCGGATGCCGCCGCCACGGAAGTGAGCGATGACGAGCTTGAGAAATTCGCGTCTGCGCACAAGCAGGTTGAGGAAATTCGCGAGAAGTATGTCAGCGAAGCCCAGGCTGCGGACGACCCGGAAAAGGTCGCAGAGGTGCAGATGAACATGCAGCAGGAAATGGTGCAGGCGGTTCAGGATGAGGGCCTTGATGTAGGCACTTACAACCGCATCGCCCAGATGCTGCCGTACGACGATGAACTGCGTCAGCGTGTCGAGGGCATGCTGTAAGCATCAACGAGCAAGCAGCAAAGCAGTAGGCCCGGGCGGATTGGTCCCCCGTCGCAGGGTAGCAGGGCGCCTTCGGGCGCCCTTTTTAATGCGCGCTTCAGCGCACCCGGGCAGACAGCGCCTCGGGCTGCACAAAGCGCCCCGTGACCGGCAGGCGAATTTCCACCGCCAGTCCGCCTTCATCATGGTTGCCCAGATGAATACGGCCATGGTGCATATCCACGATCCGCTTGACGATCGCCAGCCCCAGACCGGAGCCGGTCACCGTACGGGCCTTTTCGCCCCGCGAGAACGGCTGCAACAGGGTGGGAATATCCTCATTACGCACGCCCTGACCGTGATCGCGCACCCGCAGCACCACTTCTTCACCCTCCACGCGGGTCTCGATATCCACCGGTGGCTCGCCATACTTGACGGCGTTACTGATCAGGTTGGTAAGCAGGCGCTTGAAGGTCAGCCGTTTGATCATCAGGCGCGGCACGTCGCCCAATGACAGATGCAGCGTCAGCTCCGTGAACTTGCTGCATACATCCTCCACCAGTACGTTCAGGTTTTCGTAACTGGCCACTTCGTCCGCACCGTCGCGGATAAAGCCGATGAACTGTTCCAGAATGGCGTCCATGTCTTCGATATCACTGATGATGCCCGACGACAGTTCGGCATCCGGGATGAACTCCGCCGACAGCCGCATGCGCGTCAGCGGCGTGCGCAGGTCATGCGACACCCCCGCCAGCAGCAAGGCTCGATCCCGCTGAGCCTGGGCCAGCTCCCGGGTCATCCGGTTGAACGCCCGGTTTACCGCGTCGATTTCCTTCGGCCCCACATCATCGTCCAGGGGTGGCACCGGATCGCCGCGCCCGACCACCAGCGCCACCTGCTCCAGGCGTTTCAGGGGCCGGTTCAGCCCCCGGGCAATCAGCAACCCGGCAATAATGGCAAACAGCGGCACGGTCACACCCCAACCCACCAGCAGGTAGCGGTCGTAATCGCGGAAAAAGGTCATCGGCACCCGCAACCACTTGCCGTTGAACGAGGCCGCCGTCACCCAGATCACCGGGCGCCGGGAGTCCTCGAAGCGTACGAACACGGTTTCTTCCAGCTCGCGCTGTATCTCGTTGCGGAAACTGCCCACCACAGGGCGCGTGATCCAGGGCACCCGCCCTTCCCGGGCATCCGGCGGATCGGCAACGATGATACCGGTGGTCTCCCCCAGACGCCGCGCGCCTTCCGGATCATGGGTTTCGTCGTGGAACGACAATTCCGCCTGCAAGACGGTCAGACGCGAGTACTCGCGAATCCCCGGCAAATAGGCATTACGTGCAAAAAACCAGATTGTCAGCACCTGAGTCAGGAAAATCACCAGCCCCACCACCATGGCGGAACGGGCAAAGGCAGTGCGGGGTAACAGACGCAGGCGCATCAGGATTCCTGGCTGGCATGGCAGAATCGGGCGTCCCTGTCAGGACGCAGAGGCCTGCCAGATTATCACGCCTTGAGCGCCACGCCATATCCCCGGCGAGGGATAGATTTGCCCATAAAGACCGTTTTCGGCCTCCTCCTAACCGTCATTAATACAGTTGCCGTAGAAAGTTCTGGAGAACTCATCTGCCACATCATTCCTGGCTTCTAAGCCCTGAACTTCCGGCCATTGGTAGGCCTCCTCCACAAATGCCTCAATAATGACGGGCACCATCTCCATGTCACCGCCAACCTTCTTCAACAAATGCTCCAAAAGGACATCCGGACCAACCCCTGATTGCTGCCTGGCATACATAATGTTACGCCCGAGATCAGCGGCCTCTCGGCAAAACTCCATCTGCCCGTTCAATCGAGCCGCCTGGCTAGCACAGCCCGCCATCGCAACAACCAAGACAACAATAACCGAACCCCTTCGCCTCCTTCCTGCCACCCCTTTCACCTCACTCATGAATTCCCAACCCTAATTGATGTGCATTAAAGGAAATCCGTTACTGAAACATAGAGGCGGCTTTTTCTAGCTTCAGTTTCAGCCGCGTGCCGCACATGATTACCTTTTGCCCTACGCGACAGCTCCGGGTATTTTTCCGCCACGCGCGAATAAATATCCTGAAGCCAGGATTGCACATCCTGCAGCTCTTTATGCAGGATATCTGCGGCCCATTTTTCCATGCGTAACGATGTCTTCTCCCCCCGTTCGTCAGTGAGCCAGTAATCCATTTTCTTGCCATTCCAGATATCAGTCAGTTGCTTCTTATCATCCATAACCTACCCCTGACATGTGAAGTATACGCTCACTTGATTATTACTGAGTTCTTGCTCAAGCAGTCTCACCTGCCTGCCCTGCTGCTCGCAGAAGCTCTCTGCTTCCAAGATTGCTCTCTGGCGAAGGGCCGTTCTTCTATTCACAGCTTCACTATTGAAAGACCGTGCTATTGCCGAAACCATGTACCTGTTTTCACCAATACGTTGAACGCCGGCCCCCGTAGTGGTCGTACAGCCCGACAGCAGAACAATCCCAGCCAGGGTGCAGCACACTAAACACCTCATAACACCTCCCGATATATTTATTGCGGGTATAGCTGAAGATGCACATCTTCCTGATCCAATGACCAGGCGCCGGGCGTAAACAAACCAATACCCGGCAGCAGGAGCAGGAAAGTCCCCGCCGCATCCAGAGCACCAGTCCCGTTGAAATGGTGGCCGATTGTGCGTTGAGCAGGGTGATAACCCGCCTTGTGGCATTGGATGGATACATCCCGATTACGCTTGGCGGACACCTGCGCGGGACTGGTGTAACGCTGACCATTGACCACCAGCACTGAATCGGGTGGATCGCACACAACATTCACAGTCTGGCTGTGCGGCCTGAAAGCCGAACATCCGACAAGAACCAATAGCCCGGACAGCAACACGATACGCCGCATCCCAGTCACCACACGTCCTGCGTATTCCAGCACCCTCTTTCCCATCTTCTCGATCCCCCATATCTGCCGTGATGCATCTCACATTGATCAATCGTAAATTGCCCTAGAGGCAATAAACTGTCAACAAATATGCCTTCCTGGTTTTGCCTTATAGGCAATGCCAGCCGAAGAATGTACGGATGCATATTGGGCAAGCCATACGACTACTGCGCATACAACGCGGCCTGACTCAGGAGCAGCTGGCCCTGGAGGCCCAAGTGGCCACCAGCAATGTGTCACGCATCGAGAATGGGCAACGACAGCCGACGCAAAACCTGCTCAAACGCCTGGCGCTGGCCCTAGGCACCTCCGCAAGCCAACTCTACGTCATGACAGAGCAGGCTGGGCCGATCAACTCATCAGCGGAGGAAATCATCAGCCCAGATTTCTGCAGAAGGCCAGAACCGCAAGATATTCATTGGCATGAAGAAGAAGCAGCCCAGCCCGTACCCGCTCTCACCCCTGAAACACTGGCATTATTGAGGTATTTCCAGAGGCTCAGTCCGGAGCACAAGACACTTGCTTTGGAGCACATGCGCCTGCTCAATCGCATGCAGGGAGACGAAGGAGAGTAAACGCAGCAGACCATTGTCGGCCTCTCAATGCTCTGATCAATAGCCCTGCGCACGTCGAGCGATCAATGCGCGTCGGAGTTACGCGACCTGCGCGGTGTTGAAGCACGCTGCCTCAGCGTCTGCCGATTGATCTCCAGCCCTTCTGCATCAAGGGCGCTGTCGGCCAGATCAGCCAATCTCCCCAGCAAACCCAGAGCCTGCAAGACACCCGCCAAAACCCCCAACCCGACCCCGGGATCGCCTTTTTCCACGCGGGCCAGCGTGCTACGGGATGTAGAAGCCCGCTCCGCGACCACTTCCATGGGCAGATTGCGGCGCAAACGCGCCTCACGGATGTCCTCGCCCAGCTTGCGCAGGGCACGACGGGCGGCAGGAGCAGGACGATACGGGCCTCCCATAACGATACCTTTGTAAGCCACAGATTCATTTAATGGCTCATTTATACATCATTAAGGAGACCTTCGCATCAATTCAGGCGGCAACCATCACCATTGAAGGTGCCTGAGTCAGTACCGTCATCCCACGTGCCGCCAGTCAGGGTGCCGGTGGCGGTATTCAGGGTGGCGGTGGCAATCGTCGCACCGCCGGCCATCACGGTCAGTGTAGAGCCCGACAGGTTGCCACCCAGCACTGTGGATTCGTCATCCTCGATGTTGTGCGCGCGCCCGATCACGCTACCGCTGGCATCGATATCGAATGCGAAGACGCCGTAGGTGGTGCCACCGTACAGGCCGGTAAAGCGCCACACAGCGTTGGCGGAACCACCGATACGGCTGCCGGAGAAGGTGCCGCCATTGGCCCCCTGCGCGTAGGCGAACGCGTAGGTGCCCGTGAGACTGTTCGGGCTGGTGAAGCGACCTTCGAAGTTACTGCCATCGCCACCGAAGCCCGAGACAAAGGCCCGATCCTGATCGTAGCTGACCGCCTGGCTGCCGCTGAGGGAGATGGCGTCGATATCGTCCGCATCACCAAATTCGTCCACCTGACTCCAGACCCAGCCCTGAACATCGCCCGTAAGCGCGCTGACCAGCAGGCCGAATTGCCCCCGGGCACTGCCATTGCCGTTCTGTCGATAGTTGCCGACAAAGGCACCCGCATAGGCGCAGCGCAGTGTCTTCTCAAGATGGGCCTGCGCCACGGCGGGCGCGGGCAGGACGCCGCCCACCTGGGTCACGATATGGGCCACATCCGCGTCATCACCGAAATCATCCACATCCACATCGAAGTCCAGCGCCGGCCAATCGCCGGCCTGCGCCCGTACGTCAGCACTGATGGAGATACCGCCCTCATCCGGGTCACCGTCTTCATCGAGCATCTGCAGGAAGCGGGCGATGTTGACCACCGCCTGATGATCACTGCTGCCGCCTGCTACCAGATCCAGCGGCGTCACCAGATCATTACCTGACGCGCTACCCAGGGTTACCGCTCCGACGGAGAAGGTCACCGGGCTGTTGCGCTCGTAGGTGAAGAAGCCCAGCTCATCGGTGGTGCCGGAGCGGCTGCCCGAGACATATTCCAGGCCGGACACATTGCTGTCCTTGAACTGCCCGGTGGCGGTGCCCGGGCCACCACCGCCACCACCGCCGCCACAGGCGCTGGCGAACAAGGCAAGTGAGCCCGCGCAGGCCAGCGGCCAGAAGCGGGGGGTACGACGAGAACAAAAAGGGGCCGTCATGGCGGTACTCCTTCGGTCACAGACCGACAAAGACAAGGGATACCTTGACGATAGCTGTCCGGGAGACGTGAAGACGTCCCCCATACAGGGGATAAATGAGGAAATACAGATATTCCCCGTCGGGCAGGGCGGCGCGTCACGGCTGAAGCCGCTGAAGGCGTCAGTCAGGTACGAACACGTAACCGACACCCCAGACGGTCTGCACGTATCGGGGTTTGGAGGGATCGTCTTCCAGCAGCCGCCGCAGGCGCGATACCTGCACGTCGATGGAACGCTCCATGGCACTCCATTCCCGGCCACGGGCCAGACTCATCAGCTTGTCGCGGGTCAGCGGCTCGCGGGGGTGCTGCACCAGCGCCTTGAGCACGGCGAACTCGCCGGTGGTCAGGCTGTGCTCTTCATCGCCCCGGCTGAGGATGCGGCGTGACAGGTCCAGCGCCCAGGGGCCAAACGCCACATGCTGGCTGTCGCGGCTGGGGGCGCCCGGTACTTCGCGCACCTGGCGGCGCAGCACAGCGCGGATACGCGCATCCAGCTCGCGCGGATTGAAGGGTTTGGGGAGGTAATCGTCGGCGCCGGCTTCCAGCCCCTCAATGCGCTCGTTGTCGTCGCCCTTGGCGGTCAACATGATGATCGGCATGCGGGTGCCTGCGTCACGCAGGCGGCGGCAGATCGACAGGCCGTCTTCGCCGGGCAGCATCAGGTCGAGCACCATCAGGGAGTAGATCTCGCGGCTCAGGGCCCGATCCATCTGCTGGGCATCGCCCACGGCCTTGATCTGGAAGCCCTGTTCTTCAAGGAAACGCTGCAACAGGCTGCGAAGCCGGGCATCGTCATCAACAACGAGAATCTTGTCCTGGGTCTGGTCTGCACTCACAGCGATCTCCGAGCCTGGCGGGATCTTGTTATATCGGGGGCTGCCCCGCCGGGCGGCATCTTCCCCCTGGCCCCCGGGGATTGCAACCGGACGGCACTGGCGAATTCGCAACAGAGTGTGACCGGTCGGTCCCGAAGGGGTTCCCCGCGCCGCACTCCAGGGCATCATGTGACACGATACCGCAGTTTCTGCCGGAAATGATCAGGTTCCTCCGTGGCGTCATCCTGCTATCATGCTGTCATTCCGCGAGCCCGCGATAACAAGCGGGCCGCCTGCTGACTACAGCGCCGACTTATTACAACAGCCCAGGCATTGGGGAGGGAACGTGATGGCGAAGATTCTGGTGGTTGACGACTCACCCACGCAAATGGCCAATATGGTGCGCATCTGCGAAGCCCAGGGCCACCAGACCGTCACGGCCAGCAACGGCATGCAGGGGGTCGAGATGGCCCGCAGCGAGAAGCCCGACCTCATTCTGATGGACGTGGTGATGCCAGAGCTGAACGGCTTCCAGGCCACCCGCAAGATCACCCGCGACCCGGACACCCAGCATATCCCGGTCGTACTGGTCACCACCAAGGACCAGGACACCGACAAGGTGTGGGGCGAGCGCCAGGGCGCCGCCGGTTATATCGTCAAGCCGCCGCAGGAAGACGAACTGGTGGCGAAGATCAAGGAACTGCTGGGCGCCTGATCCCGCTTCGGGGCACTGCCGCCACGGCAGCTGCCCCATATCACCGCCACACCCTGCCTTCCTGGCCAGCGCCCGCTCGGGCTCGTCCTCTGTGCCAGCCACAGCAAAACTGCACTGTCAATCTGTCGCCCGCCCGATACGTGGCCTATGATTCCGGCCACTTGCATTCACTGACTAACGGATACAGCGAACCTCATGTCCGATACCCGCACCGCTTCTGCGTCCCCCACCCCGTTGCCGCCCATCGAGATACTGATCGCGAAGGAACTGGGGGTGCAGCCCCGTCAGGTCGCCGCCACTGTGGCCCTGCTGGACGAGGGCGCCACCGTGCCGTTCATCGCCCGCTACCGCAAGGAAGTGACCGACGGCCTGGATGACACCCAGTTGCGCAACCTGGAGGAACGGCTGCGCTACCTGCGCGAACTGGTGGAGCGCCGCGACGCCATCCTCAAGAGCATTCGTGAGCAGGACAAACTGACCCCGGCCCTGGAGGCCGACATTCTGGCCGCCGACACCAAGACGCGGCTGGAAGACCTCTACCTGCCCTACAAGCCGAAGCGCCGCACCCGGGCACAGATTGCCCGCGAGGCCGGGCTGGAACCGCTGGCCGATGCGCTGCTGGCCGACCCGAGCCTGGACCCGGACGCCCACGCCGCCGGATTCCTCAACAGCGAGCACAAGATCGACACCGCCAGGGACGCCCTGGACGGCGCCAAACAGATCCTGATGGAGCGCTTCAGCGAGAACGCCGAACTGCTCACCCGCCTGCGCACCTGGCTGTGGGAAAAGGCCGATATCGTGTCCACCGTAGCAGACGGCAAGGACAAGGAAGGCATCAAGTTCAGCGACTACTTTGCCCACCGCGAACCGCTGGCGCAGATCCCCGGCCATCGGGCGCTGGCGCTGTTCCGGGGCCGTAACGAAGGCATCCTGCATGTCAGCATGGCGCTGCCGGAAGCGCTGGAGAGCACGCCCCCGCATCCGTGCGAAACCATGGTCGCCAACAGCATCGAATGGCAGCATCAGCAGCGCGCCGCCGACAACTGGCTGGGCGAAGTGGTGCGCTGGACCTGGAAGATCAAGCTGGCCACCCATCTGGAAACTGAACTGCTGGGCCGCGTTCGGGAAATGGCAGAAGAAGAAGCCATCAATGTCTTCGCTCGCAACCTGCGCAGCCTGCTGCTGGCACCGCCTGCGGGCGCCCGTGCCACCATGGGCCTGGACCCGGGCCTGCGTACCGGCGTCAAGGTGGTGGTGGTCGACACGACCGGCAAGCTGCTGGAACACACCACGGTTTTCCCGCACCAGCCACGCAACCAGTGGGACCAGTCGCTGGCCGCGCTCGGCGCCCTGTGCGTCAAGCATCAGGTCAACCTGATTGCCATCGGCAACGGCACCGCCAGCCGCGAAACCGACAAGCTGGCCGGCGAGCTGGTCAAGAAACTGTCGAAACTGCGCATGACCAAGATCATCGTCAGCGAAGCCGGGGCGTCGGTGTATTCGGCCTCGGAAACCGCCGCGCGGGAATTCCCGGATCTGGACGTGTCCTTCCGCGGTGCGGTCTCCATCGCCCGTCGTCTGCAGGATCCGCTGGCCGAACTGGTGAAGATCGACCCGAAATCCATCGGCGTGGGTCAGTACCAGCACGATGTCAGCCAGGTGAAACTGGCACGCAGTCTGGACGCCGTGGTCGAGGACTGTGTGAACGCCGTGGGCGTGGATGTAAACACCGCCTCTGCCGCACTGCTGGCGCGTATCTCCGGCCTCAACGCCACCATCGCGGGCAACATCGTCAGCTACCGGGAAAAGCATGGTGCTTTCCCGAACCGCGAAGCCCTGAAGCAGGTGCCGCGCCTGGGCGACAAGACCTTCGAGCAGGCCGCCGGCTTCCTGCGCGTCAGCCAGGGCGAGAACCCGCTGGATGCATCCAGCGTGCACCCGGAAGCCTATGCGGTGGTCGAGAAAATCGCCGCCGCCCATGATCGGGTGGTCAAGGATCTGATCGGTGACAGCAGCTTCCTGCGCAAGCTCAAACCGGAGCCTTTCACCGACGACCGCTTTGGCGTCATGACCGTCAGCGATATTCTGGCCGAACTGGAAAAGCCCGGTCGTGACCCGCGCCCGGAGTTCCGTGCGGCGGAGTTCAAGGAAGGGGTGGAAGACATCAAGGACCTGAAGCCGGGCATGGTGCTGGAAGGCACGGTGACCAACGTGACCAACTTCGGCGCCTTCGTGGATGTCGGCGTTCACCAGGACGGCCTGGTGCATGTGTCAGCCTTGTCGGAGAAATTCGTCAAGGATGCCCATGAGGTGGTCAGCCCCGGCGACATCGTCAAGGTGAAGGTGATGGAGGTGGATCTGGACCGCCGCCGTATCAGCCTGACCATGCGCATGGATGATCAGCCCGAGGACAAACCCGCCGGCCGACCGACAGGCCAGCGCCCGGCCGGTGGCCGGGGGCGCCAGGGAGATCAGCGTAGCGCTCAGGCGCCGCGCGGCGGCCAGTCTGCGGGCAAAGGCACCGGTACCTTTGCTGATCTGTTTGCCAAGGCACAGGAAGAAAAAGTCGCACGAAACAGGAAATCGTGATGAGTGACCTGCTGACCCGGCGCCTGGACGCCCTGACGCATAACAAGGCCGCACCCACGCTGGCCGGCATGCGGCGCGGGATCGAAAAGGAAAGCCTGCGCATCACCCCGCAAGGGATGCTGTCCCAGACCCCGCATCCGGCGGCGCTGGGCTCGGCCCTCACGCATCCACACCTGACCACCGATTACTCGGAAGCCCTGCTCGAGTTCATCACCCCGGCCAGCGACCAGCTGGACGCCCCGCTGCGTTTTCTGGAAGACCTGCATCGCTATGTGTACCAGCACATCGGCGAGGAGAGACTGTGGGTCAATTCCATGCCCTGCATCATGGGCCCGGATGACGATATTCCCCTGGCCCGTTACGGCAGCTCCAATGTCGGCCAGATGAAGTACATCTACCGCAAGGGGCTGGGCTACCGTTATGGCCGCCGCATGCAGACCATCGCGGGCATTCACTACAACCTGTCGTTCCCGGAATCCTTCTGGCAGTTGCACCAGCAACTGGAAGGCGATACCCGCCCGTTGCAGGACTTCATTTCGGCGCGCTATTTCGACCTGACCCGTAACTTCCAGCGCTATTCCTGGCTGCTCATCTACCTGTTCGGCGCGTCCCCCGCCCTGTGCAAATCGTTTCTGGCCGGGCGCCCGCACACGCTGACCGAAATCGCCGGGCATACCCTGACATCACCGGGCGCCACGTCATTGCGCATGAGTGATCTGGGCTACCAGAACAATGCACAGTCGAGCCTGCACATCAGCTACAACACCCTGCAGGACTATGTCCGAACCCTGACCCACGCGATCAAGACCGAAGCACCGGAATACGCCCGCATCGGCGTGCTGGTGGACGGTGAATACCGGCAGCTGAACAGCAACATCCTGCAGATCGAGAACGAGTACTACTCGTCCATCCGTCCGAAACGCACCACCGACTCCGGCGAGCGCCCCACGCTGGCACTGTCACGTCGCGGCGTGGAATACGTGGAGATCCGCGCGCTGGATCTGAACCCGTTCGAGCCCCTGGGCATCAACCAGACGCAAATCCGTTTTCTGGATCTGTTTGCCACCTATTGCCTGCTGCGCGAGTCACCACTGCTGGAGAACTGCGATCTGAGCGCGAGCAAGGAAAACATTCGCAAGGCGGTGTACCAGGGACGCGACACCGGCACGCTGTTGTGCGACTGGGGCAAGCAGGTCAGCCTGCGCAGCTGGGGCAGCGACCTGCTCGAACGCATGGCACCCATTGCCGCACTGCTGGACACCACCCACGGCGGCCACCACTACGCTGCCGCACTGGCCTCCCAGCAGGAAAAACTCGACAACCCGGACGCCACGCCCTCGGCTCAGGTGATGGCAGCGCTGAGCGGGCAACCATGCAGCTTCTTCCAGTTTGCCCAGGCACAGGCCGAAGCCCATCGGGACTACTTTCTGGCGCAACCGCTGGCCGCCGACCGCGAAGCCGCGTTCGCCACACAGGCCCGTGAAAGTCTGGCGGCCCAGGTTGAACTGGAGGCCGCCCCCCACCCGTCCTTCGCCGAGTATCTGGCGACTTATTTTCGCGATTGACCGGGGCTGGCATGCCGTTCGGCGGAACGATGACACCGTTCGCGCCAGCGCAGGCCATCCTGTGGCGTACTGCACAACCTTGTGGGATGATCGGTGCTAGCCTCAGTGTGGAGTGAGGCAACCTTTTCCCGAAGGGGGACGTTGCAGGATGCAAGACCATAACGACCGACGCGAAGATCAGCGCGAAGACGCGCGCGACCCGTGCAAGAAGGCCTATGACCGTGGCTGCATGTGGGGCATGAGTGGCCGGGACGACAGCGGCTGTCCGTATCAGGAAGATATCCTGATGGACTGGTGGCATGCTGGCTGGCGCGAAGGCTATGAAGCCTTCATGAAACGCCACCCGCAGCAGGAAGTCGGCTGACCGCACACCACCGGATCAGCGACGTACGATCTGCACCACCGACAGCACGAGCAGGCCCGCGAACACCAGCAATGCCTGCTGGGGAATCGTCAGCCCCAGAAACGTCCAGTCGATCTCCGCACACTCCCCGGAACCACTGAACACCATCCGCAATGCATCCCACAGCGGGAACACATCCATGATGTAATCCAGGCCCGGCCCGCAGGCCGGCACCTGATCTTCCGGCAGGCTTTGCAGCCACATGTGCCGCAGCGCCACACCCGCGCCCGCCAGGGCCGACAACCCCGCCAGCACATTCCAGATCCGCTGCCCGGTGCGACCGGGGTTATGCAGGAAAGCGAGCAGGAAGAAGACCCCCACAGCAATCATCGCCAGGCGCTGGAAGGTACACAGCGGACAAGGCTCCAGCCCAACGCTGTATTGCAGCCACAGGGCAATGGCCATGGCCACAACGCAGATCAGCAGGCCTGTCAGATTCAGCATCCGGTACGACAACAGAGGGTGGCGCAAAGTCAGCATGGTCTCTCGTTCTTGGCAGCAAACGGAATAAATGGACGCCCGCAGTGTAGCGGAAATCTCCCCCCGCAGGACAATGGTGGCATGCCGCCAGCAGCGCCCGGCACCAGATGTGACCACACGCCCGGTGGGCGGTTCATATGCCCGGCCCCGCCCACCACAGCGGCGCTTATGACAAAATGGTCTGACGCCGCCAACCGCCTGATTTCCCTGACGCGCCACCTCTGCCAGCCGCAATACGGACCCGCGCCCGCTTTTCGACCCATTGTCGCCCTGCCCCGGGCTGTCTTACCCTCGAAAACCCGGTCTCGAACACCCGACCCTGACAAGACACTCAGGAGGCAAGACGACCATGGCAGCCGAGGTCCAGTCCACTCCCCATCGCCAGGCGCTGGAGCAGTGGCATCGCATCGAACAACGGGTTCAGGTCTGGTTACGCGAGCGTCAGGAACTACTGGCCCTGCTCTGCTCACTACAGGGACTGTGCGGCCTGGGCGCCGACCGCCTGCCGGTACCGCAGCGGGTCCAGCGCTTCTGCGAGGTGCTGATGGATTACATCAGCGCCGGGCACTTCGAAATCTACCGGGATCTGGCCGCTGAGGCGCAGCAGCTGCGCGGCGCCGACCCGGCTCTGGTGGAACACGTCATGCACCGGCTCGAACGCTCCACCGACGCCGCCCTGGCCTTCAACGAGGAATACGACACGCCGGAGCATGTCCAGCAATTGCTGGACGCCCTGCCCGACCGGCTGACGGAATTGCTGGAACACCTGGAAGAGCGCTTTGCGCTGGAAGACCAGCTGATCCTGAGCATCCACACCGGCGCCCTGGCCCGGCACTGAAAACCGGTATAAAAAAAAAGGCGGGCCTGAAGCCCGCCTTTTTCGGTGCACCGGGCCTGTTACTCGGCCGACTGAACGTCCAGCAGTTCCACTTCAAACACCAGCGTGGATTGCGGACCGATGTCAGCGCCAGCGCCCTGCTCGCCGTAGGCCAGCTCCGGCGGCAGCACGATGCGCCACTTGTCGCCCACGCTCATCAGTTGCAGCGCTTCCTGCCAGCCACGGATCACCTGACCCAGCGGGAAGGTGGCCGGCTCGTCACGCTCCACGGAGCTGTCGAACACGGTGCCATCCACCAGGGTGCCGTGGTAATGCGCCACCACCAGATCATTCAGGGTCGGGCTCTCACCCTCACCAGACTCCAGCACTTCATACTGCAGGCCGCTCTCGGTCGTGACCACACCCTCGCGCTCGGCGTTCTCGGCACGGAAGGCTTCGCCCGCTGCTGCATTGGCAGAGCCACGCTCACGCATGCTGCTCTCGCGCTCGCTCATCTTGCGCTGCTGATAGGCGATGATGGCTTCATCCATCTCTTCCGCCGCCAGCGGCAGATCGGTTTCACCCTTGGCACCTGCGCGCAGCCCGGCCAGGAACGCATCCAGATCCAGATCTTCGGTGTTCCCGTACATCTGCTCACCCGTGCGATAGCCGATGGCGTAGGACGCCTGCTGCACATCGCTCTCCAGGGCCACATCCCCCGCCTTGTCCTGCTGACCGCACGCCGCCAGGGCCGCTACAGCTACAACCAGACCTAACTTCTTCATCTTGCCTCCAGAATAAAGTGATTCATTCACGCGTCAGTCCCGGCAAACGGGATCCTGCACGTAATTCTTCGGCCGGGATCACCCCGCCGTCCCGCAGTATCACGGGCTCGGCATCGACTCCCGACGGTGGTGCGTGGCCGTACTCCCAGCCACCCCCGTCGCCACGCCAGCGATACAGTGTGCGGGCGTCTTCTGACGCCTGCAACCGCAAGGCCCCGGGGTCTTGCCGCAGTTGCTCAAGACGCTCGGCAGACAACGCAGGCTGACCATCAGAGCGGGGCACATACACGGCGGCCAAAGCGACCGCGACGCCCAGTGCCACCACCAGCAACAGATACTTCACGCCTCACCCCCTATCGTGGACCGCGAATCAAGCGCGGAGTGCCGTTATACCTTATACTGAATCCGCGATGATCCAGGGGAGGGGACAGGATCACCATGCGAGGCCAGGCCGAAGTCCGCGACGATATCATTTCACCCGCGCGCGTTGTAGAGACCGACGCGCAGGGACGTTTTGTCGTGCTGGTGGCCAATGCCAAGGGCGGCTGCGGCAAAACCACCCTCGCCACCAATCTGGCCAGCCATCTGGCCGCACAAGGCAAATCCGTCACCCTGCTTGATCTCGACCCGCTTCAGGCCGCCAGCGCCTGGCTGCAACAGCGCGAAAAAAGCGGGCGCCGGGACATCCATGGTCTGAGCCTGAAGCTGGACGCCCACACTACCTATGGCCGCCTGGCTGAAGTCATTACCCACGCCCGCGACTACCTGGTAATCGATTCGCCCGCCGGGCTGGATGGCCCGGTGCTGGATCATGTGCTGCGCATTACTCAGGTGGTGCTGGTGCCCGTGCTGCCTAGCCCGATCGACATCCGCGCCGCCACGCGCTTTCTGCAAGCGGTCATGCTGTCGCCCTGCTACCGTCGCCGCCCGCGCCGCCTGGCGGTGATTGCCAACCGCACCCGGGCACGCACACGGATGTACAACCGGCTTCGCCAGTTCCTCAACAGCCTGAAGATCCCGTATCTGGCAACCCTGCGTGACACCCAGTTCTATGTGCAGGCCGCCGGGGATGGCCATGGCATCAGCGACCTGGAAGACCCGCGCGCCCGCGAAGACCTGATGCACTGGCGTCGCATCGTCGAGTGGGCAGAAATCCAGCGGCATCTGATCCGCACCCTGCCCGGCTTCCGTTGATTCATTCCTGACACGTGTCCAGCAGCGTCGTCACCGCCTTCGCCAGGCTCTCGCACTGCGCCATCTCCGGCAGCACCAGCAACAACCAGGCACGCCGGTCACCCTGGCCCCGGGGCCAGGGGCGGTGAATGAGCGGCGCCGCCAGCTCCTGCAACAGCAGCCGTTCGGCTTCCAGTTCAGCATCCTGAAGCGCCCGCTTCCAGTCGGCCCAGTCAGCCCGGGCCGAGGCCTGCCGACGCAAGACCCGCAGCGGCGCAATGCGCTGCTGCTCCCAATCCAGCGCGGTGTCCACCAGCATGCCCGCCAGCGCGGCATCCGGGGTCACGTCCTCGTCGGCCAACCATAACGCCGCCAGCGCCAGGCACACCGACACCCCGTGGCGGTCCTGCAACACCAGCGCCGCGCTGGTCACGCCGGGGCGTTTCCACAAACGCACCGCGTAGTGCCAGATTGATGCCGTGTCTGCGGCTGATGTCATGTCAGAACTCCCCTCCGGAACCTTGCCTGGCGCCTATTGTGCGCACAGCCCCTGCATTGCCGCCAGCCACGCTGCCGCCTACACTTGCCAGCCTCATTCACCACCCCGTGATCTGCCATGCTGCGCCTGGAACAACTGGATCTGCGCCGAGGCCCGGATGTCCTGATCCGCGACGCCAATCTCAGCTTGCACAGCGGCTGGAAAGTCGGCCTGACCGGGCGCAACGGATGCGGCAAGAGTTCACTGCTGAATCTGCTCAATGGTCGTCTGGAAGCCGATCGCGGCCACTACCACCGGCCCGCAGACTGGCGCGTGGCGACCATGGATCAGGAAGTGCCCGCCCTGGCGCAGGCGGCACTCGATTACGTGCTCGACGGCCACGAGGCCCTGCGCGCGGCCCAGCAGGCACTGGCCAGCGCCGAACAGGCCGCCGACGGCAGCGCCATTGCCCAGGCCCATGCCCGGCTGGAAGCGCTGGACGCCTGGTCGCAACCCGCCCGCGCCGCCACCGTGTTGGCGGGGCTCGGCTTTTCCGAAGCGCAGCAGCAACAGCCGGTGGCGAGCTTTTCCGGTGGCTGGCGCATGCGCCTGAATCTGGCCCGAGTACTGTTATCGGATGCCGATCTGCTGCTGCTCGACGAACCCACCAACCACCTCGATCTGGACGCCGTGCTCTGGCTACAGGACTGGCTGCGCCAGTTCCCCGGCACCCTGGTGCTGATCTCCCACGACCGGGATTTTCTCGACACGGTGGTCGGCCATATCCTGCATATCGAACGCCAGACGCTGACCCATTACACCGGCAATTACAGCGACTTCGAGCGCCTGCGCGCGGAGCAACTGGCCCACCAGGACAGCGAATACCGCAAACAGGTGGCCCAGGCCGAGCACCTGAAAAAATTCATCGCCCGCTTCAAGGCCAAGGCCAGCAAGGCACGCCAGGCGCAGAGCCGGGTCAAGGCCCTGGAAAAACTGGAACTGATCGCCCCGGCCCATGTGGCCGACGGCTTCCGCTTCACCTTCCCTGAACCGGTCAAGCTGCCCAACCCGATGCTTGATCTGGAGCAGGTGCGCTGCGGCTACCGCAACGGCGACACCGAAACCGCCATTCTCACGCAGGTGGACCTGAGCCTGCGCCCGGAAAGCCGCATTGGCCTGCTCGGGCCCAATGGTGCGGGCAAATCGACCCTGATCCGCACCCTCGCCGGGCAACTGGCGCCACTGTCCGGCCGCTTTACCGTGGGCCCGGACCTGGTGATCGGTTACTTCCACCAGCAGCAGGTGGACGCCCTGCCCGCCGATGGCACGCCGATGGCGCTGATGCAGGCGGCCCAGCCCCGCTGGGAAGAGAGCGCCGTGCGCAGCGAGCTGGGCCGCTTCGGCTTCCAGGGCGACGACATCTTTGCACCGGTGGCCCGCTTCTCCGGCGGTGAAAAATCACGGCTGGCCCTGGCCCTGCTGGTACAGACCCGCCCGGCGCTGTTGCTGCTCGACGAACCGGCCAACCACCTGGACCTGGACATGCGCGAGGCGCTGACCCTGGCCTTGCAGGCTTTCGAGGGGGCCGTGGTGCTGGTCTCCCACGACCGGCACCTGCTGGAAACCACCGTGGACGAGCTGGTGCTGGTGGCGCAGGGCACCGTAACGGCGTTCGACGGGGATCTGGATGACTATGCCCGCTGGCTGCGCGAACGGCAGAAAACGCAACGCAGCGACAGCCGCCCGCCCACCAGCGAGGCCCCCAAAGTGGATGCCCGCGCCAAGCGCCAGGAAGCCGCCCAGCGACGCAACGCCCTGCGCCCGTTGCAGCAAACCGTGACGCAACAGGAGAAAAAACTGGAGCAGTGCCAGCAAACGCTGGCCGCACTGGAAGCCGAACTGGCCGACGAGACGCTGTACCAGCCGGATCAGAAAACCCGCCTGACAGAACTGGTGGCGCGCCAGGGCCGCCTGCGGCAAGAGCAGGACGCCCTGGAAGCCGACCTGCTCGATGCCATGGAGGCCCTGGAAGCCGCCGAGCAGGCGCTGCTGTAGTTAGAACACCCGTTATAAAACCGGTTAGAACGCCAGCATGAATCCGAGCACCGGCTGGTACACCGGGGTTTCGCGGTAACCAATCAGGTTTTCATCGACCCCGGCGACCATGCGCACCGCGCCACTGACCGCAAAGTGTTTGGCCAGTTTACGTTCGTAGCCGAACGCGCCGACAAAGCCCAGATCGTCATCATTGTTGCCGTCGTAATAGCCCACCCCGGCCTGGAAAAACGCACCATTCATGCGCCCGCCCAGATAGTGCTTGTAGGCCAGTTCGACGATGTTCAGGTTATCGCCACTGGCGTAGGCGGCATACAGCGCACCCGCCCCGGCCGGCGCCTGGACAAAGACATTGAACATGCCGTCATCCTGGTTCTGGTCGATCACCCGGATAAGATCAATACCGATACCGTAATCCGCTGCCTGAACCGGCGCTGCACACGCCAGCACTACGGCCGCGACCACACCTTTTATCGTTTTCATGCCTGTGTTGAACTGCATTTTATGACCCCCGACACACGAACCGGCCAAGAATAGGCTAGAATCGGGGAACTGGCGAGGGAAGCGAATGCAGATCTACGATCAAGTCACACTGCTGGATGAAATTCTGGGCAGCCACCGCGCCGCCCTGGGCTGTGACTATGAACCCTACCGGCATCATTGCTACCGGGTGCTGAACTTCACCCTGGCGCAATGCGAAAACACCGCCGACACCGTCAGCAAGGTGGCCATCGCCACGGCCTTCCATGATCTGGGCATCTGGACGGCACGTACCTTCGATTATCTGCCGCCCTCGCGCCGCCTGGCGCGCGATTATCTGGACAGCATCGCCCGCAGTGCCTGGCAGGCCGAAATCGATATCATGATTGCCCAGCACCACCGCATGCGCCGCATTCGCGATGGCGGCGCCGAACCCGCCCGGCCAGGCGAGCCGCCGCTGGCCGAGCTGTTCCGTCGCGCCGACTGGATCGATGTGTCATTGCGCTGGCTGACGTTTGACCTGCCCCGGGACTTCATCAACGAGGTGTGTGACCGGTTTCCGGACGAAGGCTTCCATACCCGACTGATGCAGATGACCCTGCGACGCATGGCCACCCACCCCTTCAGTCCGTTGCCCATGATGCGGCTGTAACCGGCCTCAGGCCGTTCTGGCCATATCAATCAGCTGCGCCACCAGTTTCTCGATCCCGTCCGCCGCCTCATGAATACGACCGGCTTCCATGTAGGCCGGCGTGGTAATCAGCTTTTTCGCTTCGTCCACCACCACATCCGTGACCGGGCAACTGATGTGCTTGCCACCCATCTTGCCAATGGCTGCCGCCACGTCTTCATTCGTGCCGATGGTGCAGGCTGTGCCTTCACCAAACAACTGTGCGGCCATGGTGGGCGCAATACAGATCAGGCCCACGGGTTTGCCCGCCTTGTGCACCGCCTGAATAAACGTCCTGACCGACGGATTGATCTGCATGGCGTCGCCCTTGAAGGCAAAATCACACAGATTTTTCGCCACCCCGAAACCGCCCGGCACAACCAGCGCGTCATAATCCGCCGGATTGGCCTCGGCCAGATCAATGATCTCACCGCGCGCCACCCGGGCCGCTTCGATCAGCACATTGCGCGACTCACCCGGCATTTCTTCACCGGTCATGTGATTGATCACATGCGCCTGGGGAATATCCGGCGCCATGCATTGGTAGTCGATGTCGGCCCGATCAAGGTTCAGCAGGGTCAGCGTGGTTTCATAGATTTCCGAGCCGTCGAATACACCACTGCCCGCCAGCAATACCGCGAATTTCATGGTTTCTCCGTGTCGTCAAAGTCCGTGCGGCCGCCCGGCCGCAAGGAAGCATCGGGCAACATCTCGATCAGACTGCTGGTGCCCGCACCACAGGCTACTACGACCTTCATCATCTGCTCCACCCGGATTTCCGGGCACAGGGTCACGACGTCCATACTGCAGTGATAGATGAACCCGGACGTGGGATTGGGCCCCGTGGGCACGAACACCGACACACGCCCGTCAGGATGGCGCGACGTCACCAGCCCGAGCACGGACACATCCACCTGACGCCCGTAGAGCCAGATGCGTGCCACTTCGCCACGGGAAAACGGCGAGTCTTCCTTGCCGCCGAGAATCTGGGCAATCACCTCGCGCACCGAGCGATAGCCCGGCAAGCGCGCCATGACACTTTCTTCCATACGGTTCCAGGCCCAGCTACCCAGCCGCGTCGTGATCAGATTTCCCACCAGAAAGCAGATCAGCACCAGCGTCGCAATGCCGATCAGATCTGCCGCAAACTGGGGCCAACCAAAACCGCGAATGAAGATCATCGCCACCGGCGACGTCAGGTCGGTCACCAGGCTGTAAATCCAGCGAAAGAAGAACGCAATGATCGCCAGCGGCAACAGGACCACCAGCCCACCCACCAGGGATTTGCGAATAAAGTTGATATGTTTGTCCCGAATCGTATTCATGCATCCTGTCCGCTGTCGCCGTAGCGTATTGCCATCAGATCATAGCAGCGTTCGCCGGTGGGGGTAGCCACCTGCACCTCATCGCCCACCCGCTTGCCGAGCAAGGCGCGCGCCACGGGTGAATCAATACTGATCCAGTTTCGTTTCGAATCGGTTTCATCCGGGCCTACAAGACGCAGGATCAGGGTCTGGTCCTGCTCATCCAGCAGATGGACCCAGGCCCCGAAAAACACCCGGCTCTGGTCCTCCGGCAGGCGGTCCACCACGACCATGTCGTCCAGACGTCGAGACAGGAAGCGGATACGGCTGTCGATCTCGCGCAGCATCTTCTTGCCGTAGATATATTCGGCATTCTCGGAGCGATCCCCCTGGGCAGCGGCCTCCTGCACCGATTGCGTGACCGCCGGGCGCTTGGTCTTCCACAGGTATTGCAGCTCTTCGTTAAGGCGGCGATAACCGTCCGGGGTAATGTATTTTGACGCCGGGGTGCTCGGCGGACGCCAGCGGCCCATCAGGCGAAGGCCTCATCGCTGCGCCGGAATGCCTTGAATTCCAGCGCATGGCCGTCCGGGTCCTGCACAAAAAAAGTGCCCTGCTCACCGTGCTGCCCGGCAAACCGCACCGACGGCGAAAGCAGAAAGGGTTCCCCGTGATCACGCACACGCATCGCCAATTGTTCCCACTCGGTCCAGGACAGGATCACACCAAAATGCGGAATCGGCACCGCCACGCCGTCTACCTGACTGCTGGCCACTGCCGGTGGCACACGGCTGACCCGATGCGCCGACAACTGATGGCCGAAAAGATCGAAGTCCTGCCAGGCCTCGGCTGCCCGTCCGGAATCGGCACCCAGCACATCGACATAGAAACGCCGCGTGGCATCCAGGTCGGTCACCGGAAAGGCCAGATGAAACGGATGTGTCATGTCAGGCTGCTCCTTGTGGCACGCTGCGCTACACTAATGCGTACCATCCTAATCCCGGATATTCGGAGAGCAAGGTGATTCACACCCCGTTTCCCCGCGCCCCCTGGCCGGCCACCCGGCTGCGGCGCATGCGCCGTGACGACTTTTCCCGCCGTCTGATGCGCGAAACCCGCCTCAGCGCCGATGACCTGATCTGCCCTCTGTTTGTGCTGGAAGGCCAGAATCGCACCGAAGCCGTGGCTTCCATGCCCGGCGTGGAGCGCCGTAGCATTGATCTGCTGGTGCGCGAAGTCGAAGCCCTGGCGGACCTCGGCATCCCCGCCGTCGCCCTGTTCCCGGTGACCCCGCAGGAGGCCAAGAGCCTGGATGCCGCCGCCGCCTGGGACCCGCAGGGACTGGCTCAGCGCGCCATCCGGGCCATCAAGGACGCCGTGCCCCACATGGGCGTGATCACCGATGTGGCGCTGGACCCCTTCACCAGCCACGGCCAGGACGGCATCGTCGACGAGCAGGGCTATGTGCTCAACGACGTGACCATCGAGGCCCTGGTACGCCAGGCCCTGAGTCATGCCGAAGCGGGCGCCGATGTGGTCGCCCCCAGCGACATGATGGACGGTCGCGTGGGCGCCCTGCGCGCAGCCCTGGAACAGCACGGCCATGTGCACACCCGCATTCTCAGTTACGCCGCCAAGTACGCCTCGGCCTATTACGGCCCGTTCCGCGATGCGGTGGGTTCGGCCAGCAATCTCGGCAAGGCGGACAAACGCACCTATCAGATGGACCCGGCCAACAGCGACGAAGCCCTGCAGGAAGTGGCCCTGGACCTGGCCGAGGGCGCCGACATGGTGATGGTCAAACCCGGCATGCCCTATCTGGATATCGTGCAGCGGGTGAAGACACAGTTCGGTGTGCCGACGTTCGTGTACCAGGTCAGCGGCGAATACGCGATGCATGTGGCCGCCTTCCAGCAGGGCTGGCTGGATCGCGACGCGGTGATTCTGGAATCCTTGCTGGGCATACGTCGTGCGGGCGCCGACGGCATCCTGACCTATTTCGCGAAGGAAGCCGCCACACTGCTGCGCGGATAAAGTGAGCCGCCCGGCGTCATACGTCTGTCACATTAATGTCATGCAATAGAGGACCCCTTACCGGACTGACAGCACAGGCCAGCACCCATGAACGATGCAGTGATTGATCCCGTCTCCACGGAACAGGACCTTCCGGAGTGGTACATCAACCGGGACCTGAGCCTGCTGCAATTCAACCTGCGGGTGCTGGAACAGGCCATGGACGAGCGCCATCCACTGATGGAGCGGCTCAACTTCCTGCTGATCTTCTCCAGCAACATGGATGAGTTCTTCGAGATCCGCGTTGCGGGCTTGCAGAACCAGGTGCAGACGCGCACTGGCCAGCCAGGGCCCGATGGTCTGCTGCCCGCCGAAGTGCTGCGCCGCATCAGCGAAACCGCCCATGAGGCGGTGACGCGCCAGTATCACATTCTCAATGACATCCTGCTGCCCGCGCTGGCCGCCGAGGGCGTGAACTTCCTGCGCCGCGAACACTGGACGCCGGAGCAGGAAGCCTGGGTCAAACGCTATTTCCGCGACCAGATTTATCCCGTGCTGACGCCCATCGCCCTGGACCCGGCCCACCCCTTCCCGCGCCTGGTGAACAAGAGCCTGAACTTTATCGTGCCCCTGGACGGCAAGGATGCCTTCGGCCGCAAGACCGGCCTGGCCATCGTGCCCGCCCCGCGTTCCCTGCCGCGCATCATTCGCATGCCAGACGATATCTGTATCGACGGCAACGACAATTTTGTCTTCCTGTCATCGATGATCCATGCCCATGTCAGCGACCTGTTCCCGGGCATGAAGGCGACCGGCTGCTATCAGTTCCGCGTGACCCGTAATGCCGATCTGGAAGTGGACGAAGATGTGGACGATCTGGCGCTCGCCCTGAAAGGTGAACTGCTGCTGCGTCGTTATGGCGATGAAGTGCGCCTGGAAGTGGCCGATAACTGTCCCCGACACCTGATCGACTACCTGCTGCGCAAGTTCGAGCTGGGCGAAGAAGACTTGTATGAAGTGAACGGCCCCGTGAACCTGGCGCGCATGTTCACCGACGTGCAGCGCCCGCGCCTGCGGTACACGCCGTTCACCCCGAAGATACCGCCGCGCATCAAAAGCGCAGAATCCCTGTTCGACGTGATTCGCCAGGGCGATATCCTGCTGCATCACCCGTTCGAATCCTTTGCGCCGGTGGTCAACTTTCTGGCGGAAGCCGCGCGCGACCCGAAAGTGCTGGCAATCAAGCAGACGCTGTATCGCACCGGGCGCGACTCGGAAATTCTCGACCATCTGGAAACCGCAGCGCGCAATGGCAAGGAAGTCACCGTGGTGATCGAACTGCGCGCCCGCTTCGATGAAGAAAGCAATATCGAAGGCGCACGTCGATTGCAGGAGGCCGGCGCCATCGTCGTGTATGGCATCGTGGGCTACAAAACCCACGCCAAGATGCTGTTGGTAGTACGCCGCGAGCCGGACGGCATTCGCCGCTACGCGCACATGGGTACCGGCAACTACCATATGAAAACCACCAAGGTGTACACGGATTACGGCCTGCTGACCGCTGACGAAGGCCTGTGCCAGGACGTGCACAAGATCTTTCTGGAACTGACCGGCATGGGCAAGGCGGCACGCCTGAAGCAGCTGATGCATTCGCCGTTCACCCTGCACTCCGGCCTGCTGGAACTGATCGCCGCCGAAACAGAGGCTGCCAGAGCGGGCCAGAGCGCGCGCATCATCGCCAAGTTCAATTCCCTGACCGATCCGCAGATCATGCGTGCGCTCTACGGCGCCAGTCAGGCGGGCGTGCAGATCGACCTGATCGTGCGCGGCATCTGTTGCCTGCGGCCCGGCATCCCCGGCGTTTCCGACAACATCCGCGTGCGCTCGATCATCGGCCGCTTCCTGGAGCACACCCGGATTTACTATTTCCTGAACGGCGGCGAAGAAAAGGTTTATCTGTCCAGCGCCGACTGGATGGAACGCAACCTGGTCAACCGGGTGGAAACCTGCTTCCCGATCAACGACCCGAAGCTGCGCAAGCGCGTGATTCGAGAGGGGCTGGAATATTATCTGGAGGACAACGTCCAGGCGTGGGAACTGTCAGCAGATGGCAGCTACCGGCGCGTGGTGCCCGCTACAGCGCCTCATACAGCCGCACCGCTGGCTGCGCAGGGCCGCCTGCTGGAGACGCTGACCGGCTAACTGACCGTCAGCGCCACGCCGGCCCCGGCGAAGTATTCCTGCTCCTGCTCCAGATCCGCCTGGGTCAGCGGGTGCTCCGCCAGCCAGCCTTCCGGAAAGCGCAGCGCCAGTTGCTGGTCCGTCCCTTCCAACACCAGCCCCGGCAGTAGCGCGTCGCTGCGCGCATGGTGCAGACGTGCCGCCAGACGCAGCAGCAGGCACAGTTTCAGCGTCGACGCCTGATCCTCCTGCGGCAGCGCCTCCAGCGCCGCCATCGGCACCTTGCGCCGGTGGGCGCGCACCAGCGTCGCCAGCACCTGTTGAGTCTGGCGCGAGAACCCCGCCAGATCCGAATTCTCGATCAGATAAGCCCCGTGCTTGTGGAACTGGCTGTGCGACACCGACAGCCCGACCTCGTGCAGCTGGGCGCCCCAACGCAGGGCATCCGCATACTCCTCTGCCTCCAGCCCCCAGGCCGTCGCCACCTGGCCCAGAAAATCCATCGCGGTATCGCATACGCGTTGCGCCTGGGCCTGATCCACGTGGTAGCGGCTCATCAGCACGCCAATGCTGCGCTCCCGCACGTCCTCGTGATCCAGGCGCCCCAGCAAGTCATACAGCACACCCTCGCGCAGGGCCCCGCCGGAGACCGCCATGCTGGTGATGCCCAGTTGCTCGAATATGCCCGTGAGGATCGCCAGCCCGGCCGGGAAGATCGGCATCCGGTCGTCGCGCAGGCCCTTGAGCTCGGCCTCCGCCACCGTGCCCGCCTTGACCAGCTTGCGCCGCGCCCGCTGCAGCCCGTCCAGGGTGATATCGCCGTCGCTCCAGCCGTTCTCCTGACACACCTGGGCAATCGCCTTGACCGACCCCGACGCGCCCACCGCCTGCTGCCACCCGGCCCGGCGGTAAGCCGCCTCCAGACTCAGCACCTCCTGCCGGGCGGTGGTGATCGCCTTGTCGAAAGCCTTGTCGGTGCACTGCCCCTGGGGGAAAAAGCGACGAGTGAAGCTGACACAGCCCATGTGCAATGATTCGGTCTCCAGCGCCTCGAAGCGCTCACCGATGATCAGCTCGGTGCTGCCGCCACCGATATCCACCACCAGACGCCGCCCGGGCTGGTCGGCCAGCGAATGGCTGACCCCCAGATAGATCAGGCGCGCCTCCTCCCGGCCCGCCACGATCTCGATGTCCTGTCCCAGCACCGCCTCGGCGTCGCGAATGAATTCCCGCGCGTTCCGGGCCATGCGCAGTGCGTTAGTGCCCACCACCCGTACACCGCCCGCCGGCACGCCTCGAATCCGCTGGGCAAAGCGGCCCAGGCATTCCAGCGCCCGGGCCCGGGCGTCGTCGGTAATACGGTTCTGCTCATCCAGCCCGGCCCCCAGTTGCACCTTCTCCGAGAGCCCCTCCTGAATCTGCAGTTCGCCCTGAACCAGCCGGGCCACGACCATATGGAAGCTGTTGGAACCCAGATCAATGGCGGCCAGTTGCTCTGGCGTGTTGCGGCGTGTGGCGATCGGCAATGTCCTCTCCCTGGCTGGTGATAACGGCATGTGAGGCCGATTGTAGCCCAACCGGACGACAAGGGGATGACGGCTATCGAGCCCCCCTATGGCGGCGATCACCGCATACGGGCTTGAATATTGCACGCTGTGATCTGATATCATCCTCAACGCTAACCCAATTCAGGAGATTTCAATGAGCGGCGAGATTATCAACGCCTCCGACAGCAGCTTCGAGGCGGACGTCCTCAAGGCCGATGAGCCGGTACTGGTGGACTACTGGGCCCCCTGGTGCGGCCCGTGCAAGATGATCGCCCCGATCCTGGAAGAGGTGGTCAAGGAGTACGAAGGCCGCCTGAAGGTCGTCAAGATCAACATCGACGACAACCCGGACACCCCGCGCAAGTACGGCGTGCGTGGCATCCCCACCCTGACCGTGTTCAAGAACGGCAATGTGGAAGCCACCAAGGTCGGCGCCCTGTCCAAGTCACAGCTGACCGCGTTCCTCGACAGCACCCTCTGAGGGACCCCAGGCGGCCTGCCCCCGGCAGCGCCGCCTTGCCCCCGGTGCCTCCAGGGGTGGACAGCCCGGCGGAGACGGTGGTACATTCCAGACAGCTTCGCACTTCTTCTGGCCTTTCGGCACCTTGCCGGGGCTTTATTTCCTGAAAACACCAAATACCCGCCGGCACCCTGCTGCCCGGACATGACCACTAATCTTTCTGGAATCAAATCACGCCGATGAACCTGTCTGAATTAAAGCAGAAGCCGATTGGAGAACTGCTGGATATTGCCCGGGAAATGGGCCTGGAAAACCTCGCCCGCACCCGCAAGCAAGACGTCATCTTCTCCATCCTCAAAAAAGCCGCCAAGAATGGCTCCGACATCTACGGTGACGGCGTCCTCGAAATCCTCCAGGACGGCTTCGGCTTCCTGCGCAGCTCGGAAGGCTCCTACCTGGCGGGCCCGGATGACATCTATGTCTCCCCCAGCCAGATCCGGCGCTTCAACCTGCGCACCGGCGACACGATTTCCGGCAAGATCCGGCCCCCGAAGGAAGGCGAACGCTATTTCGCCCTGCTGAAAGTCAGCGAAATCAACTTCGACAAGCCGGAAAACGCCAAGAACAAGATCCTGTTCGAGAACCTCACGCCGCTGTTCCCGACAGAACGCCTGGTGATGGAACTGGGCAACGGCTCCACCGAGGACATCACCGCCCGCGTGATCGACCTGGTGGCCCCGATCGGCAAAGGCCAGCGAGGCCTGATCGTGGCCCCGCCGAAAGCCGGCAAGACCATGCTCCTGCAACAGATCGCCCACTCCATCGCCCGTAACAATCCCGAATCCCACATGATCGTGCTGCTGATTGATGAGCGGCCCGAGGAAGTGACCGAGATGTCGCGTACCGTGCGCGGCGAAGTGGTCGCCTCCACCTTCGACGAACCGCCCGCCCGCCACGTGCAAGTGGCCGAAATGGTGATCGAGAAGGCCAAGCGCCTGGTGGAACACAAACAGGACGTCATTATCCTGCTCGACTCCATCACCCGCCTGGCGCGTGCCTACAACACCGTGCAGCCCAGCTCCGGCAAGGTGCTCACCGGTGGTGTGGACGCCCACGCCCTGGAAAAACCGAAGCGCTTCTTCGGCGCCGCCCGGAACATCGAGGAAGGCGGCAGCCTGACCATCCTGGCCACGGCCCTGGTGGAAACCGGCTCGAAGATGGACGAAGTGATCTACGAAGAATTCAAGGGCACCGGCAACATGGAACTGCACCTGGACCGCAAGGTGTCCGAGAAGCGCGTGTTCCCGGCCATCCACATCAAGAAGTCCGGCACCCGTCGCGAAGAGCGGCTGGTGAGCGAGGATGAACTGAAGAACATGTGGGTACTGCGCAAGGTGCTGCACCCCATGGATGAAATTGGCGCGATTGAGTTTCTGATTGATCGACTCAAGCAGACCAAGACGAATAATGAGTTTTTTGATTCGATGAAGCGGAAGTAAGTCAGAACCCGCAACAAAAGCCGCAACATGAAGAGGGCCGATGCGTCAGCATTCGGCCCTCTTTTCTTTCACTCTTATTCGTCCTGAACTGCAATATCAAAGTGAAAGACATCCTCGATAACCCCCAACTTCGAATATAACGCTATAGCAGGCTTATCCTCTTCCCCTTTATCCGCCTGGACGTAAATCACATAGGCACCGCGCTCGGCACCGATAGCCTTCAACTGCTGAATCAGCGCCGTAGCGACGCCCTTTCTACGATGCGTTGACAGCACCGCCAGATCGTAAATATAAATCTCGCTTCTTTCTTGCTCGAACTTCGGCAGCTCATAGGCAGCTATTGCACCCACGACCCTGTCGCCATCAAGCGCAGCCAGCGCAATAAAGCTGGATGTGCCAAGTAATGTCTGAAGATAGCTTGATGACGGCCTCTTGCTTGCATAGCTCTCTTCGTCATCAAAGACCTCCGCAAACATCGCATTCATCGACTTCAGCAAGGCAACATCATTCTCAGTGAGATGAACTATGCTAACCATACTCCGCCTCCCCTCTGCATCCCTCGGGGTCAGGTCTCCCATTTCTCATAATGCATCCCTCGGGGTCAGGTCTCCCATTTCTCATAAGACATCGCTTGATGGGAAGTATGAGACCTGACCCCAAGGATATTTTGGTTGAAGGGTGATCATCCCATGTTTTTCAGCGCGCCGCTCGCAGGGCGTCCTGCACCGCCTGGTCGGCTGTCTTGCAGGCTGTTTCAAACACTGTAGCGCGTCGCGCGGGATCCAGCATATTGAATCCGAAGGCACCCAGGTCCTCCGGGCCAGGATCGATGCGGATCACCCGGATACCCGCAGCGCGCAACTGCGCCACCTCGCGATCGACGATGCGGGTCATGTAGCGGCGCACCCGGCGTTCGACCTTTGCCAATGGTGAACGGGGCGTGTCCATCTGCATGGACGCCATCGGTGCCAGCACGATGGCTTCCTCGACGCCGGTATCAAGCAGGAAGTCTGCCGAGGCGGGCGAGGCAATGCCGCCATCCAGATAGGTAGTGCCTTGCCAGTGTACCGGCGGGCACACGCCGGGCACGGCGTAGGAGGCGCACACAGCCCGGTTGGCGGGGATGTCGATGGCATCACGACCCAAAGCGACGCGCTGGCCGGTGGCAGCATCCACCGCCATCAGCCACGTGGCCGGGTGTTGCACCCAATGCCCTGCTGGCACTACCTGATCTATCAGATTCATCATCGGTTGCATGTTGGTGCGGCCCGGGGGCATCAGGCCCGTAACGGCGGTCAGCGGCGATACACGACCACGTAAACCATGCCATGCCAGCCGCACGCCGCTGACACCCGGGCGCGGCAGCGAAGGAATGGCACCGCCGGTGTCGGTGTCGTGATTCCATTGGCAGTCGGTGATATCGCCTCGCTGGCTGGCCATCATGCGCTCAACACTGACCCCCGCACCCAGCAAGGTAGCGAGTACGGCACCAGCGGACGTGCCAATGAGAATACTGGCGTTACGAGCGTCCCAGCCAAGCTGTTGCTGCAGTGCGTTCAACGTGGCGATTTGCCAGGCGGCGCCAGCGACGGCGCCGCAGCCCAGCACGAGGGCACGATTCGGGGTCGGCATGTGAATCCTCGATGGCTATCGCGCCAGTTCTTTAAGGGTGTCGTAACTTTCCAGATCGAAGTGCTGCAACAGGCGCTGCATGGTGCCGCTGCTCCAGGGGAAGCCGATGCTGTTCTTGCCGTTGCGATCGATGTAGTAGCTGGAGCAACCACCCTTGTTCCAGACGGTGCCTTGCAAGGCCTTTTGCACCTTGTTGTTATAGCGACGCTGCACCGCTTCTTGCACCTCGATACGCACCAGCTGCTTGTCTCGCATGGCTTTCAGTGCGCCCATGGCATAGTTGAGCTGGGATTCGATGACGATAAAGGCCGAGTTGTTGCCAATGGCGAGATTCGGCCCCAGCACCAGAAACAGATTGGGGAAGCCTGCGATGGTGGTCCCGCGATAGGCCTCCGGGCTGCCATTCCAGATGTCGGCGAGGGTGCAGCCGTCGGTGCCCCACACTCGCTCGGCAATAGGCGGGTCCGACACATGAAAACCGGTGCCAAGAATAATGGTGTCCACTTCTCGCTCGCTGCCATCCTGGCCCACCAGGATATTGCCACGGACTTCTTTCACCCCGGTGGCCAGCACATCCACATTGGCCTGGGCCAGCGCCGGATAGTAGTTATTCGACAGCAGCACGCGCTTGCAGCCCAAGGTGTAATCCGGAGTCAGCTTGTCCCGCAGTACCGGATCCTTGATGGCGAGCTGCAGATGAGCTCGGGCGATTTTTTCGATCTGCTTTAACAGCAGCGGCTTGCGAAAGCCGATGCCAAAGGCCTCGAGCCCCGAGTACAGCGCAGCACGCAGGGCGGTCATGGCAAACGGCGCTTTCAACAGAGTCTGGGCCGCACCGCTCATGGTCTGATTCGGTTTCGGCAGAATCCATTGCGGGGTGCGCTGGAACACCACCAGCTCTTTCACCAGGGGCTGGATTTCCGGCACAAACTGGATCGCGGAGGCGCCGGTGCCAATCACGGCAACACGCTCGCCACGCAGGTCATGGTCATGATCCCAGCGCGAAGAGTGGAACAGCTTGCCAGGAAAATCTTTCAGCCCGGGAATGTTCGGGATTTGCGGTTCGTGCAGGTAGCCCGCGCAAGAGATGATGGCGCGGGCATGGTACTCGGCTTTTTCGGTGCGCACGATCCAGCGGCAACGGCGCTCGTCCCAGTGACTGCTGAGGGCCGGCTCATGGTAATGGATGTGCTTCTCCACCTGATGCCGGGCCGCCACGTCGTTCACATAATCCAGAATCTCCGCCTGACCGGCGAACACCTTGCTCCAGTGCGGGTTCTGGGCAAACGAATAGGAATAGAGCGCCGAGGGTACATCACAGGCGCAGCCCGGGTAGGTGTTGTCGCGCCAGGTGCCGCCGAGCGCGCCGGCTTTTTCCAGCATAACAAAGTCGCTTTCACCCTGTTCGCGCAGGCGGATGGCGGCGCCGATGCCGCTGATGCCGGCGCCGATGATCACCACTTCGGTGTTCCGTGGCCGGGGTGCAGAAGCAGACTGCTTTGTAGCCATAACACGCTCCTCATCATTCTTCTGCCAGCGCGCCGTTGCCAATCTCCGGCAGAAGCCGGAGTGGTGGCAACGGATTGGCTGCTGTAATTCGCGCTCAGTGTAAGCATCCCCGCCAACGGGCGTGATGCGCGGATGCGCCAGATTTCGTATCATTATGGGCCACCCCAAAGGCGGCCTGAGATGAAAGACCCTTACCGTGCCCGTGAACCCAGTATCTCCATCGCTTATTTGCAGCTGCTGCTGGAGATTCTGGCCGAGCGAGAGATTCCACCAGCGCTGCTGCTACAAGGCATCCGTCTGGACCCGGCACTCCTGGCCGACAGCCAGGCGCGCATGTCCCCTGCCCAGTGGACTCTGCTGGCGATGCGTGCCCAGGCACTGACGCAGGACCCGGCACTGGGATACGAGTACGGCCTGCGCATGCGGCCGACCGTGCACGGGGTACTTGGCTACGCCGCCATGAGCGCCGCCACCCTGCGTCAGGCCCAGGAGATTTCGGCGCGCTATGCGCGGGTACGGCAGGCGGGGTTTACCTTTGAGCTCGCCGAGGACGCCCGCTACAGCCAGCTGATCCTGCGCGAGCGACAACCCATTCCCGTGATGCGTCAGTTCTTTGTCGAGAACATCCTGCTCGGCGTTGCCCGCGCCACAGCGGTGCTCCTCGGCCGCGATCTGCTTGATCTGGACGGCCTGGAGATCTGTTTCGATACCCCGGAGCCGCCCTACTACGCCGCCTGGCGTGAACGCTTGCCCACGGTCAGCTTCCAGCAACCCGTGAACATGATTCGCCTGCCTGTCGAATACCTGGATCTTCGTCCGGCGATGGCAGACCCGCTCGCCTCTCAGGGCGCGATAGCCCTGTGCGAGCGCGAGTTGGCGCTGGCCGCCGATCATGAAGCCAATATCTGCCAGAAGGTGCGCGCCGAACTGACCCTCACTGATCGGGGTTATCCGGATCTGGAACAGGTTGCCACCAGGCTATGCACGTCGACCCGTACCCTGAAACGCAAATTGCAGCGTCAAGGCACGTCTTTCTTATTGATGCTGGAGGAAGTGCGGCGCGCTGACGCCCAACGACTGCTGGAGCACAGTTCGCTATCCGTGCAATCTGTGGCGGCACGGCTGGGCTACCAGAATCCCGCCAACTTCTCCCGCGCGTTCAGCAGATGGACTGGGGAATCGCCCAAGGCATTTCGCCAGCGGATTCGTATGGGCGGAAAAGCGGTACAGGAATCGCAAGCAGCTGACGGCTATTGACGCTCGTGTTTCCGGTCCAAAAAAAGGGAGCCTTACGGCTCCCTTTTTCCTTCCTTGGGGTATCAGGTCCCTACAACACCCCCGTCGTCCTTGGTAATCACCACGGTCGCGGACCGCGGATAGGTGTTGTTGTCATAATCCGGCCAGCGGCTATTGATGTTGCCCGCCGCAAAGTCCGCCGCGCTCGTGGTCGCACCCGGGTGCTGCACGTTGATGAACATGGTCTTGCCATCCGGGGTCGTCACCACACCCGTGATCTCCTGGCCCAGGGGCCCGGTCAGGAAGCGGCGGATCTCGCCGCTGACGGGGTTCGCGGCCAGCATCGCATTGTTACCGAACACTTCGAAGATGCCGCTGTTCATCACGCTTTCACTGATATCCGTCTGAATCCACAGCCGGCGGTCATGGTCGAACCAGAGGCCGTCCGGGGAGCAGAAAATGTTATCGTCGGTCAGCTTGTTGCCCGCCAGGTCTTCGCTGTCATCCTGATCGCCCGCCAGCACAAACAGGTCCCAGTCGAAGTTGAGCGAAGTGGGCAAGTCATTGCCTTCCTTCCAGCGAATGATATGACCGAAGGGATTCGGGCCACGGGGGTTGGCATTATCCACATCAGAGCTGGAGCCCCGGCCGCTGTTATTGGTCAGGGTGAAGTAAACCGAGCCGTCCACCGGGTCAACGGCACCCCACTCGGGGCGGTCCATCTTGGTGGCGCCAACAAAGTCTGCGGCAGTGCGGGTATTCACCAGTACATCGGCCTGGCTGGTGAAACCGTTGGCATCGGTCAGACCGTTCAGGCCATAAACCAGCGGCAACCATTCACCGGTGCCGTCGTCATTGAACCGGGCCACGTAGAGGGTGCCGCTGTCCAGCAGGTGGCCGCCAGCAGTAGCCTTGTAGTAAGGCTGAGCGGATACAAACTTGTAAATGTACTCGTTGCCCGCATCGTCACCGGAGTAGCACACCACCGGGATACCCTCCACAGCGCGAGCAAACACGACACCTTCGTGGGCGAAGCGACCCAGGGCCGTGCGCTTCACCGGCGTGCTGTGCTCGTCAAACGGGTCGATTTCCACCATCCAGCCGAAACCATTGGTCTCATTACGATAGTCTTCCAGCGCGGAGCCGCCGGTGGCGCCGACATCAAAGCGGGCGAAACGCTGCTGGTTAGCAGCCGGATCTTCGTCAGCCAGTTCCCAGCGATAGCGGGAGGTCTGGCCGGAGTGACGCACGCCATAGCGTGCCTGCTCCCGGGGACGTTCTGCCGCCGTTGCAGTGCTGTTGCGGAAGTAACCCGCCCAGTTTTCCTCTGCCGCCAGGTACGTATTCCAGGGCGTCACGCCGTGGGCGCAGTTGTTCAGGGTGCCACGGGTCCGGGTGCCTTCCGGGCTGAACGCAGTCTTGACGAAATCAGAACCGCGCACCGGGCCGCTGATTTCCATTTCAGTCAGGCCAGTGATGCGGCGGTTACGCGGATCAGCCACCACGGCCCAGCGGCCGTCAGACTGCTTTTGCACACGCGCCACGCTAACACCGTGCGCATTCAGCTCTTTCAGCACTTCGTCAGCATCGCGGTCGTTGTCAGGGTTCAGCACGGTGATGCCGTTGCGATCCAGAGAAAGTCCAACCGCCGTCATATGCATGAAGCGCGGCTCAACGTACTCATGGTTCATCACCAACAGGCCATCTTCCGAGCTGCCAGTCCACGGATCTTCGCCTTCGATGGGGAAGAAGTGCATGCCATCGTGGTGCGAACCGACCTGCATACCTTGCTCTTCACCGCTGTTGATCAGGTCGTAAGCCGGCATGGTGCCAGTGATCGGTTCGCCCCACTGGAGAATGGCCTCTGCCGTATACCCTTCCGGCACCACGAAGGTGTCCTGGTCGCTGACCGGCACCGGCGCAAAGCCAATGCGCGGACCCGCCGCGCCACCACTGGATGAACTGGAGCCACCACACCCGGCTACACCGGCGCCCAGGAAGCCGATGGCTGCGGCGCCCAGGGAGCCCTTCAGCAGGGTGCGGCGCGAATAGCGGGTCTGGATAATGTCGGCAAAATGGCGATTGTCAGAATAGTTGCTCATGGGCTCATCGCCCTGCGCCAGCATTTCTGGGGTCACGGGGTCCAGCGTCTTCATCAGAGTCTTCCTCGGTAACAGTTGGACGAAATGGGGTTCGCACGACACTAGGAGAGAGGCGTTAAACGTGGGTTATCGGTACGTTACGATCTCGTGCACAGGGCGTGTCAGTCCCATGACAACCTGCCCTTCATGTGCGTAGTGCTATACTCTCCTCCTTCTCCCCGCAGTCGCGCGGCCCAGGCCGCCCCACCGGACCAGACCGAGGTTTGCGATGAAATACAAGGATTTACGGGACTTTATCCAGCAGCTCGAACAGCTTGGTGAGCTGAAACGCATCCGGGCGGAAGTGGACCCGAATCTGGAGATGACCGAGATCTGCGACCGCACCCTGCGCGCGGGCGGTCCGGCATTATTGTTCGAGAATGTGAAAGGCAGCACGATTCCGGTGCTTGGAAACCTGTTCGGCACCACGCGCCGGGTAGCGCTGGGCATGGGCCAGGAAGATGTGGGTGCGCTGCGTGAACTGGGTGAGCTGCTGGCATTCCTGAAGGAGCCTGAGCCGCCCAAGGGCTTCCGCGATGCGCTGTCGAAGTTGCCAATCTTGAAGCAGGTGCTGGCCATGAACCCGAAGGTGGTGGGTTCGCCGGATTGCCAGCAACGAGTAATCGAAGGCAACGATGTCGACCTGTACAAGATTCCGGTCCAGACCTGCTGGCCGGGCGATGCCGGGCCGCTGGTGACCTGGCCGCTGGTGATTACGCGGGGGCCGGACAAGACGCGCCAGAACCTCGGCATCTATCGGCAGCAGTTGATCGGCCGCAATCGGCTGATCATGCGCTGGCTCAGCCATCGGGGCGGGGCGCTGGATTTCCAGGCATGGCAGCAGCAACACCCGGGTGAACCCTTCCCGGTGGCCGTGGCGTTGGGGGCGGACCCGGCCACTATTCTGGGCGCCGTCACGCCGGTACCGGACACCTTGAGCGAATACGCCTTTGCCGGGCTGCTGCGTGGCGGCCGCACCGAAGTGGCCAACTGCCTGGGCAGTGATTTGCAGGTGCCCGCCAGTGCGGAGTTCGTGCTGGAGGGTCATATCTACCCGGATGACTACGCCGATGAAGGCCCGTTCGGAGACCACACCGGCTATTACAACGAGGTGGACCGTTTCCCGGTGTTCACGGTGGAGCGCATCACCCATCGCCGGGATCCGATCTATCACAGCACCTACACCGGGCGCCCACCGGATGAGCCGGCCATTCTGGGGGTGGCCATGAACGAGCTGTTTGTGCCGATCCTGCGCAAGCAGTTCCCGGAGATCACCGACTTCTATCTGCCGCCGGAAGGCTGTTCCTATCGCCTCGCCGTGGTCAGCATCAAGAAGCAGTACGCCGGCCACGCCAAGCGCGTGATGTTCGGGGTGTGGTCG
>PNLU01000005.1 GCA_013823245.1 Alcanivorax sp. | reverse complement strand
GGCCAGCGCTGCATGTTCGGCGGGATGGAGTTCATTACAGATAACCGGGCAGGACGGCGGCGACAGATAACGCACGATCAGCGGTGAACCGGGGTAGAACCGCAGCGTAGCAGGCACGCGATCCGAGCCTGCTTCACCGTTGACCCGACACAGCGCCCGCAAGTACGGCCCCAGCAACGGTGGCCAGGCCGGCAGCGCGCACTGGCGCAGAATGCCCTCGGCGGCTTCCCCGGTTTTTTGCGCCAGGGCGTCTTTCAGGTCGTAGTGACCGCGCCCGGCATACAGGTCCAGCACGGCATACGGTGCCGGCTTGCGCTGCAGGTAATCCAGCAAACGACTCAGGATCACGTGCTTGTGAACATCGGCAACATTGCCGGCATGATAACCGTGCTGATAACTGAGCATCTCAGGCAGGCGCTCCACGATAGGCCCGTTGATGAATATCCAGATAACGATCCCGCTCCCGATGCCAGCGCTGCTCGTCCCAGCCGAGCTGCTGACACACCAGCGGCCTGAGTTCCTCCAGCACCGTATCACCTGCCTGCTCATGCAACAGACCGAGGCGTGTGCGCCGCAGCATCAGGTCATCCAGGTGCCGCACCTGCTCATGAGCCAGCATCCAGTTGACCTGCTGATGCAGACGCTCCCCTGTCGGCCAGGGTTTGAGTGGATGGCCCAGCCCCTCGGGCAACCGGTCCGCATGGCGGAATGTCGGCGCGGCCCTGCGCAACTGCCGCGCCCGCTGCCGGGACAGGCAGCCCGCCGCCACCAGCGCATCCAGCGCGATCACCCGAAAGGTCGTCAGTTTGCCGCCCGATACGGTGATCACGCCCTCCTGCTGCCATACCGCATGATCGCGGCGCTCGGCGGACGGGTCGCGGCCCTTGCCCGAGGCAATGATCGGGCGCACCCCCGCCATGGTTGCTATGATGTCGCCCCGGACCAGCTTCGCGTCCGGGAAATAACCGTTAGCCAGCGACAACAGGTAATCAACCTCTTCATCCGTGGCGCGTGGCTCGCGATCCGGATCATCGCGATGATCCAGATCCGTGGTGCCGATGCAGGTGCAACCCTCCCAGGGAAATACAAACACCGGTCGCTGATCGCGCGGGTTGATCAGTGTCATGCAATCCTCAACCGGCAAACGATCTGCAGGCACGAACAGATGGCTGCCGCGCTGCGGTCGCACCCGCGGGGAGGCACCGGAAAGCTGATCCGCCCAGGCCCCCGTGGCATTGATCACCGCCCCGGCCCGAATCACGACTTCGGTGCCATCCGCGTCACGCACACGAACCTGTTGTTCACCACTCTCATGGCGCGACACGGACAACACCGTGCAGTAATTCATCGCCGTACCACCCTCGCCGGCAGCTTCGTGCAGCAAGCGCAGCACCAGGCGACTGTCGTCAGTCATCGCATCGCTGTAACGCATGGCCCCGGTTAACGGCGCCAGATCCAGCCCCGGCACCCGCGCCTGCAAGGTTGTCGCGGGTAGCCATTGATGGTCCCGTACCCCGGCCAGCAGGTCATACAGCGCCAAGGCCAGGGTCATCGCCCAGCGGCCCGGGAATTGCCCACGCCGCAATGGCATCAGGCAATGCTGGCGTACCACCAGCTCCGGCAATGCCTGGATCAACCGTTCGCGCTCTTGCAGTGATTCCCGGGTCAAACGCAGATCACCCTGCTTCAGGTAGCGCAGACCACCGTGCACCATTTTTGATGATCTGCTTGAAGTTCCCCACGCAAAGTCATGTTTTTCAATGAGAACCACCTTGATACCAAGCTGAGCAGCCTGGTGCAGTATGCCAGCGCCGGTTACGCCGCCACCGATGACGAGCAGGTCCCAGTGTTCCTTGGCCAGGGTATTCAGATCAGGCCGGGGTCCCGGCATGGATGACTCTCCTTTTGCAAAGTTTCGCTGTCACGTGTGGGCGCCGCGGCGCACAATACTTCGATAAACCTGTCATGCAGACGATGAAACAAGGATGAAGCATGCCCCCTGTCCGGCGCGCCCGGGTGACTGATTTCCCCGCTCTGGCCGTGACGCTGGCCAGAGCCTTCCATGATGACCCCTTCTGGCGCTGGATGGCACGTCCCGGGGCAGGATACGCACAACGCCTTGAGCAGGCCTTCCTGGCCCAGCTCTGTTACCTGGAACGCTGCGGTGGCCTGATCCACACGCTGGATCAGGATGTCGGAGCCGCCCTCTGGTCACCGCCTGGCACCTGGGGCAGCAGCGCCCTGGCGCACCTGCGCCATCTTCCCGACTTGCTCAGTCTGTGCGGTCTGGCGCCATTGCCTGCACGTATCGCCGGCATTCGTCGGGTCCAGGCACTGCACCCGAGTGTTCCGCACTTCTATCTGCAGATCATCGGTGTCGAACCACGCGCCTGGCATCGCGGTTATGGCCGGGCGCTGCTGGACAGTGTGCTGGACCAGTGTGACAAGGAATACTTCCCGGTCTGGCTGGAAACCTGTAACCCGCAGAATGTGCCGTTGTACCAGCATTTCGGTTTCCAGGTGAAGCACGAAATGGTCCTGCCCGATCAGGGACCGCGGGTCTGGTGTCTGTGGCGCGAACCGATCCGCCCAACGGCGGGGAATCGTCTTTCTTAAGATCCGGATTTCCCGTAATGTTTGCCCCTGACGGAACATTCTTTCTCAGGAGTCACCATGAAGAAAATCACCTTGAGCGCCGTGATCATTGGCGCCATCGCCCTGCAAGGCTGCCAGACCACGGACCCCTATACCGGTGAAGCACGTACCAGCCGGGCCACTACCGGCGCCGCGATCGGTGCTGGCGTGGGTGCGCTGGTGGGCATCGCGACCTCTGACAGCGCCCGTGAGCGCCGTCAGCGCGCCCTGGCCGGGGCCGGGATTGGCGCCATCGCCGGTGGCGGCGTGGGCCACTACATGGATGTGCAGGAACGCGAACTGCGCGAAAAACTCGCTGGCAGCGGCGTGTCCGTGACCCGCGACGGTGACAACATCATTCTGAACATGCCCGGTAACGTGACCTTTGATACGGATGCGTATCAGGTCAAATCCCAGTTCATGCCTGTGCTGGATTCCGTGGCTGAAGTGCTGCGCGAATACAAATCCACCATGATCCAGGTAGCGGGCCACACCGACAGCACCGGCAGCGTGCAATACAACATGCTGCTCTCGCAACAGCGCGCCCAGTCTGTGGCCAACGCGCTGGCAGGCTACGGTGTTGAGCAGGTGCGCATGGATATCGTCGGCTTCGGTCCCCACCAGCCGACGGCCACCAATGACACCGCCGCCGGTCGTGCGCAGAACCGCCGTGTGGAACTGACCCTGCTGCCCTACACTCGCTGAAGCAGCGCAGGTTCTACCCGGAACAGGAAGCAGGGCCCGCCCTGCTTCCTGTTTTTTATCCCTGTTTGTTTAACGTAGCCGCCACACCGCCAGCATAAGCGGCACGAACAACACCAGCACCAGCAGATAGGGCCAGTGGGGCTGCAACTGGTACAGCCCCGTGCCGATAACCGGGCCAAAAATAAAACCCAGCGCCGGGCAGGCGCTCATCAGGCCCGCCACCGCGCCCTGTTCTTCCACCCCGACCCGCAGACTGGCCGCACTGCTCACGCCCGGCATACCCAGCCCCAGACCCAGTCCCAGCAACATCACCGAGACCGTGACCCAGAGCTGATCAGGCGCCCACAGCAACAGCAGCACCCCCGAGCCCATCATGGGCACCGCCAGACGCAGGATCGCCTCCGGCGACCAACCCAGACGCTGCACAATCACGGCCTGCGCCAGCAGCGAGGTCAGGGCCGCGCACATCATTGCAATGCCCACCCCGCCCGCTGCCTGCTGGGGCGACATGGCCAACCGGTCCTGGAACAGGAATCCCAGCGTCTGCTGGACGATGGCGAAGGCGACAAACAGCATCAGGCCGACCAGCAGGATGTCGGTGAGGCGCCGGTCGGTGTAGGCGGTAAAGCTGGAACGCAAGGTGGCCGACAACGAGAAAGGCGCCTTCGGGCGACCACGCTGGAGGATATACGGCGACTCCGGAAGCGCGCGCCAGACCCAGAGCGCCATGACGGCAGTGATCACTGCGACCATATACAGCGGCGCCACCAGGCTGATACCCGCGATCAGCCCCCCGACCGCAGGGCCCACCACCGTGCCCAGGTTATGGGCAGCGCCGATACGCCCCATGGCTTTCGTACGCGTCGCCGGGCTGGACGTATCCGCCATATAGGCCGCCGCCGCCGGAGGTGTGGCGGCCATGATACTGGCCTGAAGCACGCGACTGGCGATCAGCGCCGTGATGAGTAACAGGCCGGTCATCACCCCGCGAATGCCGAACCAGAAGGCGGTGGCAAACAGCGCCGTGCCCACGGCATACCCCGCCAGGCCAATCACCAGCACTGGCTTGCGGCCCAGGTATTCACTGGTGCGCCCCCAGACCGGGCTGGCCAGCGCAAACATCAGCGACGAGCAACTGATGATCAGGCCGACCTTGACGTCGGCAATGCCTGCGGCACGTCCCAGAGAAGGCAGGATGGCAAAAACAAGCGTCTGGCCCATGCCGGTCACCGCCACAGCGGTCAACAGCATGGCCTGGGTACGGCGCGCAGCAAGTTCGGTCACGGTGTCCGCCAGGAAAGAAAAAAAGCGGCGCTATCAAAACAGCGCCGCCGGGTACGGGTCAATGGCAGAAGGGATCAGGATGCCGTGCCGTAGAGCGGACGGGACAGCTCGGCCCAGTCGATCTCGCCGTCATCAACCAGATTCTCGAACTGGAGAATACCCAGCTCCTCGAACTTGGGCCGCACCTTGTCCGTCAGCAGGCCGATACGCTTCAGGTTCGGCACGATGCGGGTAAACAACAGGTTGCGGAACTGCGCCATGATATGCGAGGACAGCACCTGCTCACGGGCTTGCTCCGGCTCCCAGCCGAACTCGACGAACACCTCGGTGGCAATCAGTCGCTCGCGCATCACCACACAGGCCTCGAACGCGAACTGGGCGCGCTCTTCCTTCTCTTCCTCGGTCAAGGTGCTGACGAAGTCTTCCAGGTAATTCACCCCGAACGTCACGTGGCGGGCTTCATCACGGATCACCAGCTGGATGATGTCACGCAACAGCGGATCCTGTGCCGTCATCTTCAGGGTATTGAACGCCGCCAGGGCCAGCCCCTCGATGATGATCTGCATGCCGATGAATTTCAGGTCCCAGCGCGGGTCCGACAGGATCTTGTCCAGCAGCACCTTGAGGTTCGGATTGATCGGGTAAAGGATGCCGATCTTTTCCTGCAGGTAGCGGGTGAACACCTCGACATGGCGAGCTTCATCAAAGGTCTGCGACGCCGCATACAGCTTCGCATCGTAGGTCGGCGCACAGGACGCCAGCTGCGACGCGACCAGCAGTGCACCCTGCTCGCCGTGCATGAACTGCGCCAGCATCCAGGCCAGGTTGTGCCAGCCGAAACGCAGCTTTTCTTCGTCCGACAACTGCTCGAACGGCTCCCACCCAGCGAACGGGTTGAAGCTCTGGTCCATGGGAATTTCGGAACGCGGGAAGGTCTTGCTCCAGTCCACGTCCATGTCGGCATTCCAGTTCAGCTCCTTGCCCAGACGATACAGCTTGCGAATACGGCCGTCGGCCGAGCTGTAGTCCCAGTTGTAATGGCCAGTGAGCGGGGTCTGGAAGATCTCGACGACATCACGCACATGGTCAGCGGTCATGCGGTGTTCGATATCGTCTGCACCGGGACCATCCCAGTTCTCGTAATAGGTAATGTCGGTCGGGGCCGTATCCAGCCGCTTGATTTCCATCGTAGCGCACCTCTTGTTGGGTTATGCCCCAACGCTAGCCTTTCGGGGGACCGACCGGCAATGTCGCGAAATGACAATCCCGGCCGGATCTGGCGCACAATCACAATCCGATCGGCAAGTCCGGACAGGCCGCTCGCGCGCCGGTCACCGCCACCGGCCCGGATACGCCCTCATAGGCTCCCCCGGGCGCCGCCCTGCCCTGATGTCGCAGGCGATAGAAGCCATCCGGGGCATCGTGCGGCACATGCCAGATCACCTCGGCCGTGGAAGGCCCGACCACCAGCGGATCCAGCGGCAACGGCGGCAGTACTGGCGGGGACCACAGGAACCACAGCTCAGGGTCCCGATCCGTGGCCACGGTCACCCACTCGCCCCGCTCCAGACGCTCCACAAACACATAGCTGCCCTGCAGCATCAGGTCATTGCGCGGATGTCCGGCGCGGAAACGCGCGCTGATCCGGTCGCCACCGGTGGCGGTGGCCGGCACATCGTCGAGCAGATCGCCGTAACGTCCGCCCCCGGTACTGTCAGACGGCACATAGGGCGGGCGCCGCAACACCGGTGTGCTGCGCGGATACGCGGGGCCACGCGGCAGACTGTCCCCCTCCCGCAGGCTTACCACCAGACGTCGCGTTTCCTGCATGACCGCCGCCAGGCTCCACGGACCATAGACTGTGGAAGCCCCCTCGTACTGCTGGCTGGCGTATTCCTCGCGTGTGGTCAGGTAATGCACGAAGTCATTCACCAGACCGGCGATAATGACGGTATCCACCCCCACGGGCGCCAGTTCGTCCAGCACCAGCGCGCGCAGGCGGCGCGCCGACATGGTCGTGACCTCCCAGGGCAAGCCAACAATGGCCAGGTTGCCGACCCGGAAGACCTGGAGCGGCTGCACGGACGACTCGAAGTTGAGGGTCAGCCCCAGCAGGTTCAGCACCAGATCCGGCACACCGAGCACGGAATCGCCCAGATTGGTGGGCAGCAGCACGGGCTTTTCCGCATGGCAGTCCAGCCCCAGCAACGGCAGGGAATGGGTGTTGCACAGCAACAGACTGGATACCGTGTCCACCGGCAGCGCCAGGTCCGTCATGCTGGCAAAATCCTGCGCGATAGCGCGCAGCAGCGCGCTGTCGGCGGCACAGGTTACCCCCTCGCGACTGATCGGCCCCGGGCCATCTTCCGCGCCAGCTGGAAACGATACCCCCAGCGCCGCATTGCAGGTGCGCTTGACCGGGCTGTCCAGCTCCGGCGGATGATTCAGCCCGGCCAGCACCACCGGATCCGTCACCGTGACCTGATTCATGCGCACGTGGATCAGCCGGTAATCCACCGGGCCGGACAGCGGCTCGCCCTCCTGCCACAGCTCCATTGCCCGTGCCAGCTGCTTGGTCCCGGAAATGGCATTGGACTCGTAGACGCTCATGCCACCGCCCCGGCGCGGGTCAGGGTGCGGGAACTTGTTGATGAAAATATTCGGCGAGGAGTCACCCTCGTCCGCCTGGGCAAACGCCGCGACAAAGGTGTCCTCCCCCGCAGGCCGGTCGTAACGGGTGCGCATGATGCGTTCGAACCCCAGCGAGGCAAACCCCTTGCAGTCACTGCTGACCAGGTCGGTTTCCGGGCCAATCACGGTGGGATGCACCCCGAACCAGTTGACGATCCCGATCGGGTTGCCGTTATCGCGCCGCAGGTTCAGTTGCACCATCAGCTTGTTGACGTCGACTTCCTCACCACGGCTGTCGAGAAACTGCTCGCGCTCGGCCAACGGATTCATGGCAAAAGCAGGCCGCGAACGGTTGATATTGGTGTTGAGCAATTCACCACTGGCCAGATCAATCGACATCGGCGCCGGGTGCGCCTGAATATTGGCGTGGGCACGGCGAATCGCCTCGACCATCCCGTCCACCAGCGTGCGGTAGACCAGATCGTCGTAACCCAGATGCAGCGCGTTACCGGCTTCGGTATGCGAGTACCCCGCCGGGCCACTGTGGGTGTGGGTGGCCGACAACATGATGTTGTCCGCAGAATAATGCGCGCGCAATTCAGCGTCGGCGGCAATCGCATCCAGCACACCGGTGCGCAGGCTGCCCCACATCAGGCCGATATCTGCGGACACGAACATCACACGCTTGCCATTGCAGGGCGATTCGATAGCGTAGGCGCGCGCGTACTGGCGCTGATGCAAACCGCGCATCACCTGGGTCGGGTCTTCCCAGCCTGCGCCGCTTTTCAGTGCCACCGGGCCGGTCACATCGAACAGGCCGGTCCCGACACGAAAACGCTGGTTGTTCGCGCAAGGACCCGCCGCACGACCCATCGCCGGCACTGGCACATCCAGACGCAGCCCCGGCGCGTCCAGCCCCTCGCCCACCTGGCGCTTGTCGCTGTCCAGCACACATTCTGCCAGCCGGGCATCCGCGAAATGGCTGTTCGGCACAGGCTCCCCCGGTGCTCCAGGCGGCGTCACCGGCGGGGTGGTCGGGGAGGATACGGAACTGCTGCCGCCGCAGGCACTGAGCCCGCACAGCAGCAGAAGTGGCAGGAAGGCACGTTGCATGCACGCTGTCCCATCGCGAGTTATTGTCGAATGGGACCATCGTACAGCTCGCGCGAGAATTCGTGCGTAACAAACAGACGGGAAAGCGTGCTGATTTGGTAATCAGCGCAGCCGTTCAGGCCTCCGCGTTTTCTTCCGACAGGAGGAAATGCGCCCGCGCAATGGCAATCGGCTCGGCGCGTCGACCCTGCCAGGCGCTGATATGCACATTGGCCACCCGCCGCCCCAGTCGCGTCACCCGGCACTCGGCGAAGGTGTCACGGAACAGCCCGGCACGCAGGTAATCCATGGTGAAATCGATGGTCTTCGGTACCCGTGGCTCGCCCATTTCCAGCAACAGGAAAATGATCGCCGCCTGCTCCATGAAACCCGCCACCGCACCGCCATGCAGGGCTGGCAGCGTGGGATTGCCAAGGTTGGTGTCGCGCTGCGGGAGCACGAAAGTCAACTCTTCGCCGCGCGCGGTAATCTCGATACCCAGAAAGTTGGCGTAAGGCACCCGGTCGACCAGCGACTGGTAAGGCGCCCTGCCCTCGCGGCAGGCCGCCACGAGATCACGCAATCCATCCATTCCTTACTCCACGACCCGGCGAGCGCCGGGCAACTTCATGCGCATGTAGGTGGCCAGCCCGGTGGCCAGCGGCTCGCCCTGCTCGTCTCCTTCCTCGAACACGGTCATGCGCACAAAGGCCACATGCTGGCTCAACCGATAGCATTCGGCATCGCAGATCACCGCCTTGCCCGTCGCCGGAGCACGCAGGTGATCCACGCGCATGTCGATGGTCGGGGTAATCTCGAACTCGGGAAAGATGGTGCAGGCATTTGCCAGGCCACCGGCCTGATCCATCAGTGCAAACACGGCCCCGCCGTGCAGCACGCCGGTATCGGGGTTGCCCACCAGTTCCGGGCGTGAGGCCATGCGCGTCCGCACGTTGTTGTCGCCAGCCTCAAGCACCTCGATGCCCAATTCAACAGAATGGCGCACCGAGGCGACAAAACGGCGACAGATATCCAGTCGATTCAAAAGTCAGTCCGCTACCTGGTCAATGGATTCAACGATCTGCTGGGTATAACGGTGCACCAGAAAAGGCACCGCATTTTCATAGAACTTCACCAGCGATTCGCGGATAAAACCCCACTTGCTGGCGACCTGTTCCAGTGCCCGGTTGACGGCGTCGTCGTCGCGATATTTGCGGCGCAGGTCAGACAACATACGATCAAACGCCGGCACCGTATCACGGAACTCGATACGGCCTTCGCCGGTGTCCACCGCCATACCGCCGGACGGGTCAGCAGCCAGAGCAAGGTACTCGGAAGCCATGCGCTGCATGTAAGCCGCCAGAGCCCAGAGGTCGTGGTACTCGCCCTCCGCCGAAGGCGAAAAATTATTCAGCTGATTGCTCATCACCGCAGCCAGACGGTTCACGTCCTGCGCTGCGTAGGTCTCGGTGTAGCCCAGCTCGGCAATAGTGTTGTTGCCCGCCGCGCTGGCGAAATCTCTCCAGCTGTCGTTCAGGGTATCCACCAGCGCCACTTCGGCATCACTTTCTGCCGTGCCGCTCAGTGACTGGAAGCCACGCTGGGCCGCACTGATACTCTGGTTGAGCTGACGCGCATACTGCCGGTCGCCTGCCATCACGGTATACATGTGAAAATCGGCACGAACGCGCCAGATATCAAGTTGCAGTTTTTCCAGTTGCGACTGGTCAATCGCCGCCATCGCTGCCGTCGGCATCAACATCATGGGCAGCAGCAGTATCCCCGCATACCAGGCTCGCAGATAAACAGACAGTCTGGTCATTGTTGGTCTCTCCCGAATCATTATTGTTCTGCCCACAACACTCCAGGCAGGGTAAACCGTGCTCACGGCAGTGTCACGCCGGGCCGGTGCCGTGCCCTCACCTGCTTCCCGGTACCGCAGGATCGCTCAGGGTCACGGCAACCACTGGGCCTGATACGACGGTACCCACAGCAACACCCCAAGGGCGAGGACATTGGCCAACAGCGACACCAGACTGATCACCCAGATGAGGCCACCAAACAGGGTGACCAAAACACCATTGGGGCCCGACGGGGCGCCGTAGCGATTGGCGCCGTCGCTACCCGGCACCAACAGGAGGTAGACAAATAATAGCAGATTAAGCACCGGAACCAGAACCAGCAGGGCCCACCAGCCAGTCCGGTCAACATCGTGCAGGCGCCGACGCGTCAGTACCAGCATCCAGACCGTCATCAGTACCCCGGCCGCGACCAGCGCCCCCCATGACAGCAGCAGGTCGTTGGCAGAGAGCACCGGGGACAACGGGGCCAGCAACACCAGCAAGGCGGCCAGCAGCATGATCACCAGGGCCCCGGTGACCTGATAGCAGCACATCCGCAATCGACCGATACGCTGGCTGCCGGAAAACACCTCCGGCCATTCGGCCTCCAGCGCGGCCCGCCCTGGCGGCGCCGAGGGCGGAGCGTAACCGGGTCGCGCGGTATTCACTGAGCGCCAGCCAGCGCGGCATGCAGCGCAACAAATTCCTGCGTGAGCTTGTGCCGTGGCAAGAGATGAATCAGTGGTTTAGCCAGATCGTGGGATTCACGCATGATGACGCTGGCAGACAGGTAGCTGCCGATGATCGGCAGCCCCTCCTCGCTGAGGCCGTCCACCAGCTGCTGCGGCAGACGCGCACGGGGCTGAAACTGGTTGACCACGATGCCCTCGACTTCCAGTGCCTCATTGTGGTCGTCCCGCGCCTCGCGGATATTGTCCAGCAGGGTGTACAGCGCCTTGCGGGAAAATGCATCGCAATCAAAGGGAATCAGCACCCGGTCCCCGGCAATCAGCGCCGACAGGGTATAGAAGTTGTAGGCCGGGGGCGTGTCAATATAGATGACATCGAACTCCCGTTCGAGGGCTTTCACCAGTGCGCGCAGCTTGTAGATCTTGTGCTTGCTTTCGAGCATATGCTCGATCTCGCCCAGTTCCGGGTTCGACGGCAACACGAAAAGATTCTCGAACGCTGTGGCGTGCACATACTCCTGCGGGTCTTTTTCCTTCAGACGAAACGACAGCGTCTGGGCAAAAAAAGTACCCACATTCGGGGAGGGGCCGTCGCCTTCATAAGCCGCCATACCCAGCAGGTACTGGCTGGCGTTGCATTGCGGATCCAGATCCAGCACCAGAGTCCGTTGCCCCTGGCTGGCGCTGATCGCCGCCAGATTCACCGTAATGCTGGATTTACCCACGCCACCTTTCTGGTTGAACACCACTCGCCGCATTCCATTGATCTCCTTGTCCGGCTCGGGCGCATGATACCGCCGTCGCCGGTTCATGCACAGAAGCAGCCCTCCCCAAACAGGACAAAGAAAGCTGTTTACTCCCGCAGGAAAACGCTTGCCGAGCCACCATGACAGCCTATGATGTCAAAAAGAATACACGTTATATACCCCAAGGAGGTCCGCCATGAGCAGCGCCGTCCCTTACGCCCCCGCCCCGGCGGGCAGTGGCCTGAAACCCATTCCCGGCGATGCCGGACCTCCGGTTGTGGGTTACACACTGCAGTTGATGCGCGATCCGCTCAAGGTCGGCCGCGAGCGGTTCGAGCGTTACGGCGCCATTTCCTGGGCCAGCGCCTTCGGCTTGCGCATGGTGTCCATGGTCGGCCCGGACGCGAATGAATTCGTGCTGCGCAACAAGGGCGACCTGTTCTCCAATCACCAGGGCTGGGATTACTTCATCGGCAAGTTCTTCCACCGCGGCATCATGCTGCTGGATTTCGATGAGCACCGCTGGCACCGAAAAATCATGCAGCAGGCCTTCAAGACCGATGTCCTGCGCGATTACATCGTGCGGATGGGCCCGGGCATCACACGCGCCATGGGCCAGTGGCAGGAAAGCGACCGGTTCATGGCATTCCCGGCCATCAAGCAAATGACACTGGACCTGGCCACCGACGTGTTTATGGGCCAGAAGCTCGGTGGCGAAGCGGACGCGATCAACAAGGCGTTTGTCGATACTGTGCGCGCAGGCACCGCCCTCGTGCGCTTCAACCTGCCCGGCGGCCGCTGGTCAAAAGGCTTGCGCGGGCGTCGCGTGCTGGAGGACTTCTTCCGTCGCGAGTTGCCGAACAAGCGCAACAGTGAGGCGTCGGACCTGTTCAGTGTCCTGTGCCGTGCCGAAACGGAAGAAGGTGAATCCTTCACCGACGATGATGTGGTCAACCACATGATCTTCCTGATGATGGCGGCCCACGACACCACCACCATCACCCTGTGCAACCTGATCTACTGGCTGGCCCGGCATCCGCAATGGCAACAGCGCATTCGTGAAGAAAGCCTGGCCCTGGGCAAGACGCAACTGGATTACGACGATCTGCAACAGATGGAAAGCGCCTCACTGGCCATGAAAGAAGCCCTGCGCCTGTGCGCGCCGGTGCCGTCCATTCCCCGGCGCACGGTGCGCGATACCGAGTTCAACGGCTACTATATTCCCGCAGGCACCCTGGTCTCGTTGAGTCCCTTCTTTACCCACTTTATGCCGGAGTACTGGAAAGACCCGGACAATTTTGATCCCGAGCGTTTCGCCGAGGATCGGCGTGAGGACAAGGTGCACCCGTATGCCTGGGTGCCGTTCGGTGGCGGCGCCCACAAGTGCATCGGGCTTCATTTTGCCGAGTTGCAGGTGAAGGCGGTGCTGCACCAGCTGGTGCAGCAGTTCGAATGGTCGGTGGACCCCGATTACCGCATGCCGCTGGACATGACCAGCCTGCCGGTGCCGAAAGACAAGCTGCCGATCCGGCTGCGTCGACGTTGAGGTGAACGGGGGCGCGTCAGCCCCCTTCCACTGTTCTGGTGACCTCGCGCAACGTGACAAACTCTTCCGCCGAAGTCGGGTGAATACCCAGCGTGCGATCAAAATCAGCCTTGGTGGCGCCCATATTCACGGCCACCGCAAAGCCCTGGACGATTTCCCCGGCTTCATCACCCGCCATATGCAACCCGACAACGCGGTCGCTGGCATCGTCGACAATCAGCTTGACCAGGGATCGGTGCTGGATATCGCCAAGACTGTATCGCAGCGGCCGGAAGTTGCCCGTATAGATGCGCAAACGGCCATAACGAGCCCGGGCGTCCGCTTCCGTAAGCCCCACCGTGCCGATATTCGGCTGGCAGAATACCGCTGTAGGGATATTCTCGTAGCTGACGGCCGGTGTGGTCTGTCCGGCAAAAAGCGCCCGCGCCAGCCACATGCCCTCAGCCAGCGCCACCGGTGTCAGTTGCACGCGATCGGTGACATCCCCCACCGCATAGATGCCCGGCACACTGGTGGCGTAACCGTCATCCACACGCAAGGCCCCGCTGTCGCCGCAGGACGGCGCCACGCCCGGCGCAAACAGATCATCCACGTTCGGCACCCGACCGGTGGCATAGAAGACCGCATCCACGTCACGCTGGCTACCGTCCGCCAGGGTCAGGCGGCGGCCGCCCTCTGCGGTTTCACTGATCGCGGTCACATCGGTATTGAAATGCAGCGCGACACCGCGCTCGCGCATCTGCTCGGCGACAAAGGTGCGGATATCCTCATCAAAACCGCGCAGGAACAGCTCACCGCGATACAACTGCTGTACCTGAACCCCCAGGCCATGCAGGATCGAGGCAAACTCGGTGGCGATATAACCGCCCCCCACCACCGCCACGCGGCGTGGAAGTTGCGGCAGGAAGAACAGATCATCGGAAATCAGCGCCAGTTCGCGGCCCGGCACATCAGGCACATGGGGCTTGCCGCCGGTGGCGATGAGCAGATGCTGCCCGGTGAGCATCTCACAGGTGCCGTCTTCTGCCGTCACCGAGACACGGTTCGCCGCCTCGATACGCCCATGACCGACAAAGATCTCGACGCCCGCCTGAACGAGCATGCGCTCGTAGATGCCGTTCAGGCGCTCGATCGCACGGCTTTTGTTATCGCGCAGACGGGCCCAGTCCAGCTCTGGAGCCTGGTCCGCTGCACCCGGCTCAAAGCCGAAATCCCGCGCCTGCTCGAACAATCCGGGGAATTCCGCCGCATAGGCGAACAGCTTCTTGGGCACACAGCCCACGTTGACGCAGGTTCCGCCGAAGAAGCGTGACTCCACAATCGCGACGCGGGCGCCCAGACCGGCGGCAATGCGGGCGGCGCGCACGCCCCCGGAGCCGGCCCCGATGACTATCAGATCGTACATCTTTTCTCCTCGCTCGGATTTAAGGCATACTTGGCAGTCCACATATCAGAATAAAGCATGGGATCGGGACATGCGGGGACCTGTCACTCTTTTGCTAGCCTTGCTGGCCTCCAGCGCTCTGGCGCCGGGCCATGCCTGTGCAGACGCCATCTATACCTATCGGGCGCCCGACGGGGTGCCGATGTTTACGGATCGAGAGCGTATGCCCGCCGGTTATGAGCTGCTCAACGTACGCCGCGGCTGGGTGGAGCGCCGCGGTCACCTGAGCGCCGACCTGCGCGACCTCTATGACCCGGAAATCCGCCACGCGGCGCGCCTGTACGGCATTGACCCGGGCCTGATCAAGGCCGTGATCCACGCCGAGTCCCTGTTCGATCGTCACGCGGTGTCGCGGGTCGGCGCCCAGGGCCTGATGCAGCTGATGCCGCGCACGGCCGCCTTCCTTGAGGTGGACAACGCCTTTGATCCGAGGCAGAACATCGCCGGGGGCGCGCGCTTCCTCAACTACCTGATGGAGCGTTTTGACGATCTGGAGCTGGTCCTGGCGGCCTATAACGCCGGCGAAGGCAATGTGCGCCGCCATGGCGGCGTGCCCCCGTTCCCGGAAACCCAGGGCTACATCCAGCGTGTCCAGCAACTGCTGCCGCGCTATCAGCAACACTTTGCCAGCCCGGATCCGAGCCTGGCGATCCGCTGACCTGCTCCCCGGTCCCGGGCCTTAATCCAGGCTGACACCGACCCAGGCACCGTCATACTCAACGATATAACGCGCGGGCTGCCCCGGGCGACCCGCTTCCCGCAGATCGAATACCTGCCCATGCCCCGGGCAGCGCAGCTGGTAACCTGTCAGGGTGCCCCGCCCCAGATCACTGCCTGCATGCGGGCAGCGCGCATCCAGCAGGAACAGTTGTGTACCCACCGACACCAGCAGCAACTCATGGCGGCCGATGCGGAACCGGGTCTTCAGACCCTCGTGCACCTGATCAAGCCGTAACAGACGATGGAATGTCATAGCAAAAAGGCCGGACCCTTGCGGGCCCGGCCATCAGCAGCCGTTCCGGGCACGGGATTACTTACCGTGCTTCTCGGCCAGATAGAACCAGGTATCCAGCACCGAGTCCGGGTTCAGGGACACGCTGGAGATACCCTGCTCCATCAGCCACTTGGCCAGATCCGGGTGATCCGAAGGACCCTGGCCGCAGATGCCGATGTACTTGCCCGCCTTGTTGCAGGCCTCAATGGCCATGCTCAGGAGCTTCTTCACCGCCGGATCGCGCTCATCAAACAGATGGCTGACAATACCGGAATCCCGATCCAGACCCAGAGTCAGCTGGGTCAGGTCGTTGGAACCGATGGAGAAACCGTCGAAGTGCTGGATGAAGTCGTCGGCCAGCAGCGCGTTGGTCGGCAACTCGCACATCATGATCACACGCAGACCTTCTTCGCCGCGCTTGAGACCATTCCTGGCCAGCAGCTCGATGACATGCTCGGCCTCACCCACGGTCCGCACGAACGGCACCATCACCTCGACGTTGGTGAAGCCCATTTCCTCACGGACCTTCTTCAGCGCCCGGCACTCGAGCTCGAAGCAATCACGGAAGTTCTCGCTGACATAGCGTGAAGCGCCACGGAAGCCGAGCATCGGGTTCTCTTCTTCCGGCTCGTAGAGCTTGCCGCCGATCAGGTTGGCGTATTCATTGGACTTGAAGTCCGACAGCCGCACGATCACTTTTTCCGGGTGGAACGCTGCGGCCAGCGTGCTGATGCCTTCCACCAGCTTCTCGACGTAGAACTCCACCGGGTCGCCATAGCCGGCAACACGCTTGTCCACCGTCTGCTGGATATCACGCGGCAGGCTGTTGTAGTTCAGCAGCGCCTTCGGGTGCACCCCGATCATGCGGTTGATAATGAATTCCAGACGGGCCAGGCCCACGCCCTGGTTCGGCAGTGTGGCGAAGTCGAAGGCGCGATCCGGGTTGCCGACGTTCATCATGATCTTGAACGGCAGCTTCGGCATGGATTCGATGGAGTTGCGCTGGATCTCGAACGACAGGCGACCCTCGTAGATCTTGCCGGTGTCGCCCTCGGCACAGGAGGCCGTGACTTCCTGGCCGTCCTTGAGAATCTCGGTGGCATCGCCGCAACCGACAATGGCCGGGACGCCCAGCTCACGGGCAATGATGGCCGCGTGGCAGGTACGGCCACCACGGTTGGTGACGATGGCAGCGGCCCGTTTCATGACCGGTTCCCAGTCCGGGTCGGTCATGTCGGTGACCAGCACGTCGCCGTCCTGAACCCGTTCCATTTCCTTGATATTGGTGATCACGCGCACAACGCCCGCGCCGATGCGCTGGCCAATCGAGCGGCCTTCCACCAGCACTCTGGCGCCCTTTTCCTTGAGCAGGTAACGCTCCATCACGGAGACGTCGGAACGGCTCTTCACGGTTTCGGGGCGTGCCTGAACGATGTACAACTTGCCATCGTCGCCATCCAGGGCCCACTCGATGTCCATCGGGTGGCCATAGTGCTTCTCGATCTCGATCGCCTGACGCGACAGGTCTGCAATCTGCTCATCCGTCAGCGAGAAGCGCATGCGGTCCTCGCGGCTGACGTCCACGGTCTGCACCGACTTGCCCGCGCTGGCCTCACTGCCGTAGACCATCTTCTGTAGCTTGGAGCCCAGATTGCGGCGCAGGATGGCCGGGCGCTTGTTGAGCAGGGTTTTCTTGTGGACGTAGAACTCGTCCGGGTTGACCGCGCCCTGCACCACCATCTCGCCGAGGCCGTAGGATGAAGTGATGAAGACCACATCGCGGAAGCCGGATTCGGTGTCCAGCGAGAACATCACGCCCGCGGCGCCGGTCTCGGAGCGCACCATGCGCTGGATACCCGCAGACAGCGCCACACCAGCGTGCTCGAACCCCTGGTGTACGCGATAGCTGATAGCCCGGTCGTTGAACAGGGAGGCAAACACCTCTTTCACCGCCACCAGGACGTTGTCGACACCGCGAATATTGAGGAAGGTCTCCTGCTGGCCTGCGAAGGAGGCATCCGGCAGGTCTTCGGCCGTGGCCGAGGAGCGTACCGCCACAGCCAGTTCGGCGTTGCCGTCGCTGATCTGCGCGAAGGCGTCGCGAATCTGCTGCTCCAGCTCGGGCTGGAACGGGGCTTCGACCACCCAGCGGCGGATCTCTTCGCCGGTACGGGCCAGTGCCACCACGTCATTGACGTCCAGGCTGGCCAGCGCGTCGTTGATCTTGCGGGTCAGGTCGTTGTGCTCGAGGAAATCACGATAGGCCTGCGCCGTGGTTGCAAACCCGCCGGGGACAGACACGCCCGCAGCCGCCAGGTTACTGATCATTTCGCCCAGGGACGCATTCTTGCCCCCGACCGTCTCCACGTCGCCCTTGCCCAGGCGTTCAAACCAGACTACGTACTCCGCCAAGGTCCTGCTCCCTACATGTTCCGGATATGGATGGATGTGTCGCGGGGGGTATTCTACTCAAAAAGCCGCCCCGTTTCTCGCCCGAAATGATTCGACTTTCGGGGCAGGTGTCAATCCCGGGCCCGGCGCGCCCTTGCCAGCCCGGCGCCGCCCCGCTAGCCTTGCTCGACAGCCTTGTTCCCCAGCCTCCACCGCGAGTATGACCCGCCCATGAAACGCACCGCCTTCTTCGTCTCTGACGGCACCGGCATCACCGCCGAGACCCTCGGCCACTCCATGCTCAGCCAGTTCCGCGGGGTCGAGTTCGCCCAGGTGACCCTGCCCTATGTGCAGTCCCGGGAGACGACCGAGAACGCCGTGGCCCGGATCAACGAAACCGCCGTGCGCGACGGGCAGCGCCCTGTCGTCTTCTCGACCCTGGTGGATGAGGAGCACCGCGCCATGCTGGGCCAGTGCCAGGGCCTGGTTCTGGACATGTTCGCAGCCTTTGTGGGTCCGCTGGAGAGTGAGCTGGGGGTGCGCTCCAGCCACACGGTGGGCGAAACCCACGCCATCCGTGACCACGAGGCCTACCGGATCCGGATCGACGCCGTGCATTACGCGCTGGACAACGACGATGGCGCCCGCACGCGCCACTACGACAAGGCGGATGTCATCCTGGTCGGGGTGTCACGCAGCGGCAAGACCCCCACCTGCCTTTACCTGGCACTGCAGTTTGGTCTCTACGCCGCCAACTACCCGCTCACCGAGGACGACTTTGACGACCTGCGATTGCCGCAGTCGCTGATGCCCTACAAGGACAAAATCTTTGGTCTGACCATCGACCCGGACCGCCTGGCAGCGATCCGCAGCGAGCGCAAGGCGGGCAGCAAGTACGCCTCCCCGCGCCAGTGCGACATGGAAGTGAGGGCCCTGGAGGCCCTGTTCAACAAGTTCAACATCCCCAGCCTGAACGCGACCGAGCTCTCTATTGAAGAGATCTCGACCCGCATTCTGGCCAAGACCGGGATCAAGCGGCGCCTGCAATAGGGCGCTACAGTTCCCCGGGCTCCCCGGCGTAGGCCACAAACAGGCACCCAGCCCCGACATTCACCGCCCCGGTGGCGCTCATGGTCGACAGGTGCAGGTCCAGTCCCGCTTCCTGCGCGACGGCGTCCAGTTCCCGGAAGCCTGCCATGTCCGGCACTGCCGACGGGTCACCGGCGTAGCTCAGGCAAACGCTGCCCGACGTCACCTTGCCGGCCTTGATCTGCGCGGTCACATGCTCCAGCATCCGCCGTACCGACTTTTCATAGCTCATATTGACCGTGGCCGGGTCCTCCTCACCACGGTAAATCTTGATGATCGGATGCAATGACAGCGCCGACCCCACTGCCAAGGCCGCGCCGCGCAGCGTATCACTGAAGCTTTTGCGCTCGCCTTTCTTGAAGCCGCGCGCGCGCACATAGCCGAGATCGGCAGGCACCATGAAACCGCAAATTTCGGGGATCATATTGTCCAGGTTCAAACGCACCTCATTCGGGTGCATACCCTGGGCGATCAGCCGAGCCGCCTCGGCCACCAGCACACCTGAGCCAGCAAATATTGTCTTGCTATCGATCACCCGCATGGAAAACGGGCCGGACACCTCCGCAGCTTCACGCGCCTTTCGATACTGCTTGAGGATAGCGAAAGATGCGCGCGAGGCATTATCGAAAACCTGACTGCGCTTGCTGGACACGGTGATACAGAACACCAGGTCGAAATCCAGCACCAGGCGATCCAGGAACACGGCCTGTACCTGCTCGCTGGTGTACGGGATGGACTCGGAATCAATGCCCTTGGTGTCCAGCTGCTCGGCGTAGAACCGCCGGGTGGCTTTCTCATCGCGCTCATCCACCAGCAACTCGTCGCCGAGGCGGATGGAAATGGGCATAACGCGGATGTCGTGCTGTGAATAGAACTCTGCCGGCAGATCACATGTTGAATCCACCACAATGCCGATACGCATGGGTCTCTCCCCCTGAGATGCGAAAACGCGCCGTCCCAGACAAGGCGGAGTGGACCAGGGCTCTGTTTATCGGCCTGTCATTATTGTTGTTGGCGCTCTCCCTGGGCCACGCCGGACACCCCCCGGCGCCCGGCAATCCTCAGCCAGACTGCTTGTGACGCAAACTGGTTATGTCGTGCCAATTCAGTGTAGCGCAGTGGCGAGAGACTGCAATCACGCAATGCAATCCCTAACCATATGATTTAAATTAACTTTTAAGGATGATCCTTATAGCAGGACCGGTGGCGATCAACGGTCGGGAAGATTTGTAACACCCTTGTCGAAGTTTGCTATGCTTCGCTTCACGACCAATGCAGAAAGGGGTGCCATACGTGCAACTGGATGTATTCAAGAAGGCTGTCAGCCGCCTTGAAGAAGCTATCCGTCAGGAGCAATGCTGTTTCATCCGCGACGCTGTTATCCGACGCCTCGGGTGTCAGCGTCGACCTAGCATGGAAAACCGCCAAAAAGTCCAGAGGGATCACCACATCAGCCCCCAAAGACGTGGTCCGTGAAATGGCTCAGAGTGGCTACATAGATGATGTCCAACTCTGGCTGGAGGCCATCGATATGCGCAACTTGTCCTCGCACGCCTATAAGGAGCACCTGGCCGAGAAGGTATACGACTTTGCCTGTGCCTTTCTGCCTAGATTGCAGAGCCTCATCGCTCGCCCAGAAAGCAAATGAAGCTCGATTCCAACCCCTTTGAATATATCAGCTAACGAGGTAGCAATTACCGCATTAAGCAGCGCTTTCTGGCCCACAGCCGACGTAATGTCATACCGAAAAAACACAAAGTCGAGACCTACTTTATTAAAAGTTTTTCCGTACGAAAAAGTAGATAAATTAACAGAACCTCGCACCACCCCAGCAATTCGGCGTTACGTTCTGCGCTGATAGCTTTAGATCACTCAGCGGCATATTCACATAATTCGCCGGATTGCTAAAATAGGGAGACAAGTTAATCTGCCCCACATTAATAACCGTTCCAAACAGGCACCCAGTAATGCTACAACGAGGATGAGGAGGCGCACCAAGAACCGCATTAATAGGCGCGACAAGCTGAGCAAGTACATCATTGGTAATGACGATGGGATCAGCAGCTGATACATCACCAATTTCCACCGGGTCTTCGAACGCCATCCACCAGCCCGCCTCTGCTGGAACTGCCGCGTCTGGCCACAGCACGCTCTGCTGTTGCATAGAAAGGGAGAAGGGGTTGTTCACCGGTATATTATGGAAAAGATTCAAGGCCTGCTCGAACTCTACTGCCGCTTTGACCCCTGAAATATAACCTGAGACCCCTTGCCGCAAAGGCAAGCCCAGTGCTGTGGCCACCAAGCAATTTGTGGCACTCGGCCCATCGGGACAGTGAATGCTGATATTACCAACGTCCGCCTCTGCGGTGAGGCGAGCCGACGTCATACGCTTACCATATATTGAAGTAGGCGCAGTCACGAAGCTCGCCAATGCCGGGTTTACTCGAATATTGTAATCTGTAGAAGTATAGTTAATCGGACCCCAACCACCGATACAGCTACTCCCTATCACAAAACCAATACACATCTCCACCACCCCTTGTAGAGCCATGTTCGTATCGGAATAGCTCATGTTACGTTGCGCGGTCATGCCCGTGCCCGTGGCTGATGCCAGCTCCATGTAGCCGCTGAGACTATTTATGCCGCTGCGACTTTCATCGCGGGTCATACCATCATCTTGATAGCCTGCCGTCAAAAGGCCAGTAGCTTGCTCTGCGCTCAAACGTAATCCTACGACCTCGCGAAAAGCAGGCTGATCGTCATTTTTTATGGCAAATTGGAAGAAAGGCCTAAGCAATTGTGCAGAGCATCCAGGACGGCCTCCCGGGCAATCCTCCGGTCCGCTGAGACTCAGATGATCAATATCAATATCACAATATTGGCCGTTAATTTGGTTGCCCGTGCATCCAAGCTGCAACTTTTCAATATTCATATTCAGCTCGAGCATGACATCCAGCCCTGCTTTGTAGAACGTAATATCACTAGATATTCCGCTCCCCGCCAGCTTCTCCATCTGCATTAATGCCTGGCCCGAGATCAACGATAGCTCATCTTCATCAAGCTCAATCATTGCCACAGCCGGTGTAAATACACCACCGAAGATCAAGCTTAAGCTGACCAGGAGAAAGCAGCTCATGCGCCCGACACGAAAGAAAGCAGCCAATTCTTTAGCGCCTCTACATGCTATTATTTCGATCGCTCTCATCTTTATTATCCTTATGGGAACGGAAGCGCTGCGCTTTGCGGCTCCAGAGTAATACTGGAGTAAATACGCGCAGAGGGAACGGCAATGCTGCCCAAATTGTCCGGGCCAAGCATGAGGTTATCGATCATCATCGGCTGGCCGAAGTTGCCGACATTCATACGGGCATTCCAGTCTTGTGTTCCTGATGCCGCTGCTTCACCAACCAGGATGTTGTTGGATATCTTGAGGGCCGGGTTAGCATCAAGGCCACTGTTACCGCGTTCTCCACTTCCGATAATATCCACTTTGCCGTTCTCAAACGCGATATCACCATGGATGTTGGCCAGCTTAACAGCGGCGTCTGGCTGGCTGGGTTCGGCCAGGGACAGATAGGTGCCGCAACTCTGGTCACCTGTGGTTCCACATGTCTCCAGGGTGGTCACGCCGTTAATAATGCTACTGGTTCGATCGCCGCCTTCCAGGCGCAAAGCACCGCTATAGCCGAGGTAGTTGCTGCCGGCCGGAGAGTTCGGGTCAGCCGGAGAGAAGCGCAAGTTAACCATGCCTTCCAGGTTCATGTCGAGGTCGGCACCGACAACGGTTTGCGGTTTGCTGGTGTCACCGTAATCATCGTGTTCCGGCAGCAGACCGCCGCCGAAGGTCGCGCGGTAGTTGAAGCGGGCATCGGGGGAGTAGAAGTCGAGACCGCCGGAATAGAAATCAGTGATTTCCCCTGCCCCGTCTCGATCGGCGGTTTTCAAGGCTATACGAACGTCTTTACCTGCAACGATAAAGCTGGAGTCGATGAAGCCAATACCCATCTGCGCCTCGGTATCTGCAATCATCAGATGAGTGCCGTGATCCCAATTATTACCTTGCACGGTGGGGTCATCAGCGTCAAAGGTTTGTGAACGGACCAGCAGGTCGGCACGGAGCCCGGCATCTGCCCCATCACCATCCGGGTATAGATAGATATTGGCGTCCAGGTTCGCCAGGGAATAGATAAGACCCCAGTCGAATTCACGGGTTGTGGTGGTACCATCGGCATCGGTTTCCAGAAACCGCACCTTGTTGGAATAAGCCTGCAGCTGGCCGTCACGCACCAGCACGGCCAGAGCACCATCGTCGCTGGGCTCAATGCCGATTTCTACCGTTTCACAGCCACTGGTGCCCCGGCACAGCCATTCCAGTGTATGCGGCGCGATATCACCACTACCGCCGTTCACCACATCAATGGCGATCAGTGGAAAGTAATGAGGCGAGGGTTTCGCCGCAGTTCGAGTGCCCCACATTCTCCAGTCGCCCAGCTCGAATTTAACGCTGGACAGATCGCTGCTGCCGACGGTAGCGGTTTCGCCCAGCCGCCAGACAAACTCCTCGCCCACTGGGTCGTCGCTGGTGACGTAGTCCCATTGCGAGCTGAAGCGTAAGCCCTGGCTATACTCGCTGTAGGGATCATCACCATCTGCCCAAGCGCCACCGGCCATGAATCTGACCTCCGCGTCGCGGATGCTGCCATCCCAACCGAAGTGCATCAGCCCGTGAGTGTTTTGTTCATCAGCCTGATCACCGGGAGAGTACTCCTGGATCACGAATTCCTGATCCGGATTGCCTATAGCCGTTGAACGACCCAAGGCGAGTTCAAAATCCAGCGTCAAGTTGATCAAGTCAGATTCTGCTAATGTGCCAGCCGGTGAACCCGGGGTGCCGGTTCGCTGCACAATGCCCTGGCTATCGATACCGATGGTGCCTTCCGGTACTTCCCATTTGAGGTTGAAATCGCGCATCACCATCCAGGCATTGCTGTCATCGCCCTGACGATAGAACAGGTTCGCATTATTGATTTCGCCATAGAGCCGGGCCTGATCATAATCCATGTTGAACAAGCCTTGGTTCTGCATTTCGATGCCCCCCTCAAAATCGAAGGCCCAGGTCCCCATGGAATCTGTGCTGTTGCCGGTCGGTATGGTGAGGGAGTCGGCCCGCAGGCGAATGCGACTGTCGGTGTACAGCGAGATTCCCAGCATGCCCTCGCCAGCACTGTTGCTACCGACATCCAGTGCAAAAGTGGCGGCAGCAGCGCTGGCGCCAGCAAGGCTACCATCGGCGTTAATCCCGGTGAGACTGATATCGTTGACACTCAGCCGCGATGCATAGGCCGTACCACCATCGGTCTCCAGCACCAGCGAATCAGCGTGCCAACCAGAGGGGGCTTGAATATTGAACGCCAGGCCATCCCGCCCGTTGATGCCAGCCAGTTCACTGTCGTCCAGAGGCTGCATGGCAAAAGCAGACGCACTGATTGCCAGGCCACCAAGGAGGCTAAGCGTGGCTGCATTTTTCATTGCTTTGCGCTGTGCCATAGTCAAAATCCGTACATGAAGAAGTTACCACCAAAATTAATCATGGCCTGGTGGCCATTGTTGTCGGCGATGCTACCCCCCATGAAGGAGCCATTGGCATTTTGCATAAAACCATTCTGTACGTCCGCCGCCGTGTTTTGTGCGTCCGCCGTGTTGCTTTCCACAGCCAGACCTTCAAAATACATACCGAAACGAACGTCGTTATAGCCGCTGCTGACGCCATGACGTGTGTCTGGATCATAACTATAACTGCCTGCGCCAGTGCCAGGGTAATGGGCTTTAACGGCGGGCATATCGTTCAGGTAGGCGTCTGTACAGTTGCCTGAGCCAAGCAGACAGACGCCACCTTCATCACGAAACTTATCCCAGTTACGCGCTGTCATTGCCGTGGCTGACGATGCCTCGCTCAATCTGGAAGCATCCAGACTCAGGCGGTTGATCACCAAAGAGGCATGACCGTTTTTGAATACCAGCCACTCGTCAGTACGATTTTCCAGTTGCACGCCGAGGCGGCAATTGGGGCTGGCCAAACCCTCACAATCCGCATGAGCGGCGCCGATATCGGTATTGCCCGGGCCTTCATTGCCACTGCCTTCGTGGGGAGGGATGCTGTTGTAGTAATACTCCAGGCTGACCAGTACGCCCTCCTGCCCGGTCACCGCACCCATCTCCTGCTCCGTAAGGGGCTGCAGCCCCGCAGCATGTAAACCAAGGGGGAGAACACAAACCAGCACAGGCAATATGCGAGTAGACATCATCATGGCGCGGCCCCCAGGGTGGTGATCTTGAGGTGATGGATACGCATGCCTTCGATGCGTGAAATACCGATATTGGTGACTTGCTCGTTGCCGACATCCCCACCGACGAAGTAGATACCGTTAGTTACGGAATCAGCTGTAGGCAAACCGGCTCCCGTCGCCATATTCACCCCCGTAAAATCCCCCCAGCGCACATACCCACGGGTTTCTTCGTTGGGAGAATCAAGAACGCCATTCGTCGTGGCACAGTCACCGCTATTCTCAATAGCCCCACAATAGAAATGATTGTAGATATGAGGAATATTGGGGATCCTGGTCAGCTCGATAACAAAGTCACCAGTAGCATTGCCGCTGCCATCACGCACAGCATCAAAGTTGATGGTCTGATAATGAAGTACCCCCAGGGGCAAAAAAGCATCTACATTTTTAAAGTACATCCCTTCTTTGTCGTCGAAGTCCGGTACCGTGTGCAGCAGGTCTGGTGAATTAGCGGTTTGCCGCACGGAGAAGCGGAAGTCGCCAGAGAGCGCGCTCTGGTAGGTAATACCAAAGGTGTCTGCTTCGGCACCCTGCCCAGTGGTGCGCATCAGGCGCAGGATGGTGGGCTTGGGTGCTTCAAGCCAAGTGTTCGTTACATCGTCATAAACACCCATTGTGGTGGGCTTGCCGTGAATAATGGTCTGGCTTTGCAGAAAATCCGCGCCGCCACCACCGACCACACTATTATTGCTCGCGCCAATGGCAGAGACATTGTTTTCCCGATCCACCTCCAGTTCGCCCCAGAAGGCCCAGCGCCAAGGGTCGGTATAACTGGGGCCGATCAATTCCATCACTGTAGGCATCTGATTCGTACCGCTTGGGTCGTCGCGGTACTGGCCCGTGTAGTCGTGCCCACTGTACTGGTAGGCACGGAGCACATAAGGATCGTAGATGGAAGCCAACGAGGTAATGCCGTAGTTATTATCGATGCCCAGCGGGCAAGCCAACGCCTCGTTCCCAAAAGCCGCGCTACCGCTACAGCCGTTACCGTACCAGTCGGCACCCGCAATACCACCATTCGTAATGGACAAACCGTAGTAACGGGCATCGCCGCGCCGCCACCCCTCATCCAGCGCTGCAGGATCCGGAGTCGCCCCAGTCAGCTCAATATAACTGGTTGGCGCCCAGCGCATGCTGAAGTCATCCATCACGAAAGCGAGTCCGGCGCCGCTGACCCCCGCCATCTCATCATCCTCAAGGGCCACCATGCCCCCAGGCGCAGACATGGCAAAACCCGACGCAGGCAAAAGCACTGCACCGAGCAGGACGGTATACAGGAAATGGCGGAATGCCCCCGGGGAACCCAAAATACGCACCGTTATGCCTCGTTCTTGTAGTCGTTATACGGCGTGCTTGTACGGGCCGGGCGACTCAGGCATAACAACGGCCCGACCACATTTATGCAACCAGGCTACAGGTGCGCACCCAATGGGGCAATATTCGTATGTCGAAACCTTTTAAATCAATACGTTACATCAGCTTTTGTTCCTTTTTTGCTCCGTTTCGGGCCAGCAGGGCCCGCATGAACAATTCTGCCGCTACAAACTGTTACCTGTCGTAACACTTCACTGGCGCAACGTCAGGCTGACATCAAGCGAGCCCCCCGGAATCACCATGTCCATCAGCGTGTCCCCGCCAAATTGCACGCTGCCGCGCAGCGCAGGCTCGGCGCTGCCCGGGATAGCCAGCCCCGCACTGCGGCCCAGCAAGGTGTCTGCTGCAATCACCAGACGCGGCTCCGGGTTATCCACACTATGCGGATCCTGGTTGGCGGACAGCAGGTCAAGACGACCCTCAACAATGGCGATATCACCCGTCAGGTTGGCCAGCCGCAGATCGATCTCGGGGTAGTTCGGCTCAGCCAGCGAGATATAGCTGCCGCCGCCCTGATCCAGCCGGATGTGCCCGGAGAATCCCAGGTAGGTATTGCCGATCCGGCTGCCATCGGCCACCACCATCACCTCTTCGCCGGGGGCAATATCCAGGCGGATGTTCTCGGCTTCCAGATTGATGCTCTGACGCCAGCCTTCCACCAGGGCCGGGCGCTCCAGGTTATCCAGGTCGCCACCGCCGAACAGGCCATCCACCTGAAAACGCAGGCCCTGGTCGCTGTGCAGGCTGATGCCGGCTTCAGTCACTTCCAGATACAGCTGCTCGACCGTCAGCAAAATGTCGGCATTGATCAGGCCGATACCGCGCATCACGTCCGGGTCGGTGTCGGCAATCATCAGATGGGTGTTCTGCTGCCAACCGTTCGAGCCGGGTTCGGTACTGCCGTGGGACTGGATGGTGACCACCGCGTCCAGGTGCAGCCCCCGGTCACCATTCGGGCCGCCCGGGTACAGCAGCACATCCGCATCCATGTCCCCGAGGGTCACGATCAGCCCCCAGTTCAGAACGGTGTCTTCCGGCCCCACCGGACCACCAGGCACGTAATCGCCCCCCTCGTCCACATACACCCGAGTGGGATAGGCATGCAGGAACGCGTCGCGCACCATCAGCGCCAACGCACCGTCCCGTGCGGGGATTTCCACATGCTGGCCTGCCGCGCAGGCAGCCGCCTCCGGGGCCACATCGGCGCCAAAGCAAAGGCCGCCGGTCCCCTGCCCTGCGTTGAGCACGTCGACAGTGACCGGCAACCGGAACGAAGGCGTCCCGGTGCTGCCCAGCGGCGCGCCATCCAGGCGTTGCCAGTTATCGAAGCGCACCAGGGTCAGCGGTGCATCAAACACGGCGGCATCGTCCGGGTCGACGATGCCAGTGCTGCCTGCCTCACCCACTACCCAGGCATAATCGGCCCCATGGTCATGCTGGATCAGCAACTGCAGGCCTTCGCTCCGGTTATCGGGGTCATCGCCATACCAGGCACCCCCACCGCCCAGACGGATCAGCAGATCCTCCACAGTGCCTTCCCAGCCAAACCCGAGGATGCCCCGGGCATCGCTGCGATTGAAATGATCCAGCGGATCGCTGCCCACGTCGCCACGGTGCTTCAGGTCGAAGAACACGACAAACTCGGATTGCGGTGCAGACACCACCAGGCCCTGATCGTCCATGCCGACCGTGCCCTGATCGAAGTCAATGCGGAAGGTCAGTTCATCCACCAGCAGTTCCGGTGAACCCGGTGCGCCCTGCCGGTAGAACAAGGTGCCGTCCTCAGTGGCCACGCGCAGGCGGGCATCGTCACGGCTGTGATCCAGCATGCCGCTGAATTCAAAATCCAGCGGCATGTCCAGGGCCAGACTGCCAAGGCTGCTGCCCGGCAGACCGTCATGCCGCACATCTTCAATGGCCAGCCGGGCGCGCTCGATATCCACCTTGATGCCCAACGCCGGGCCACCGGGTTTCTGGCCAACATCGAGTGACGTCATCACGCGAAGCGGCGGCGCATCCGCGCTGGTGCCGTCCGGGGCGATACCATGCCAGTGAAGATCTTCCAGCAACAGCGATGACTCAAGGCTGTCCGCCGCTGTGGGCCCGGAGACACCGTAATCGCCCAGGGTGCTGCCAGCATCAAGTTGCCAGCGAATACTCTCGGCGCGAATACCCTCCTCCGAACCGATATTCAGCACCAGGCCGTCGCGGGCATTCACGGCGCCCAAGGCGTCGTCATCCAGCGGCTGCATCGCCACCACTGCGTGTGAGGTGGCAAAGCAGCCCAGAACCATGAGGTAACGCGGAATGCTTAACAAAACTGTGCCGCTCCCCAGCAGTTATTGGCCGGGCGCTGCCCCACGTCGTAATTGACCAGTTGAGTGGTACCAAACAGGGAACCCACTGCAGAAAACAGATTGGTTTGGTATGCCACCTCCAGACCGGTCAACTCGATCCCCGGGAGGTTCATCCACCACCCTGCGTTGGCAGGCACATCTGCCCAAGTGCCCTCCTCAAAAGCGGGGTAAGTAATCCGCTCACGCTGGAACGACATGAAAAAGTCCTGCGTATTGTCCAGTTTGATGCCATGGATCATCCGCAGATCGGACTGGAACAACGAAAAGATCGTCACTGGTATACCACCAAACAGATTCAGATCACCACTGGCTGGAACCGCGAACACCGGTGACCGCATACGCGTGCCCACTACCTGTTGATTCTGGCTGAACTCAAGGTCCCCGGTGACGGGCGCACAGATAAGCGGCAGAGTGCATATCCTGAGTGCTACTTCACCTTGCATGAAAACATCCATGTTGCCGCTGAACTGATTGATACCCATATGGCAGTTCGGATCGTTAGGCGGATTGGAGCAACCCGGCAAGCCGGTGTCATAACGGCCGATACTTAGGAAGCCATCCCCCTGCTGCGATCCTATCTTGATACCGGCAATCTCCCTGAACGCATGCTGCTCAGGATTAGTCACTGCGAACTCCACATAGGGCCTCAGCAAGCTGAAAAGGCTTTCCACCGGGTCACCAGCCTGCCCTGCCCCCTGCGGTTGCAAGGGGTTGCTACCAGTACCCTGAAAGCTACCCATCAAGCGCAGATAGTCAATATCGATATCACACCCGGAGCGGATACCCTCGTTGACGCCGCCGCAGCCGAGTTGCAGCTTGTCAATGTTTAGATTGAATTCGAGATTGGCATTGAGCATCAGACGATAAAAACCGAAGTCATTGTCACTCACACCGTCGTCTGCACTACCACGACGATAATCCGATACAAACATGGCTTGGCCGTGGATATCGCCCAACGCTTCATCATCCAGCAATTGAAACCCTTCAGGCACCGATGCATGCGCAGGAAAAAACCAGGAGATCAGCAATATAGTCGAAAGTCGTTTCATAGCTCAGCCCCGAAACCGAAGAAGTGCACCGTGCCGTCCAGACGCAAATGCGTCGGCCCGGTGCCAGTCCCCACAACAGGTGTTGCAGAGCCCGGCTGATTCGCTGAATCGCCGATACGAATACCGACAAAGGGGGTCAGGTCTTGACGTTCCCAGCCATACTCCTGAATGTCGCCGCCGCTAAGAATGTCGCGGGTTATTGCTATGCCATTGTTCATGCCCAGATACAGCCCTTCGCTGAAGCCGAGCTCGACAAGTGGCGTGCCGTATGGATCAAAGCTGCCAAGTTTTGATGACTTGCCAGGGGCGTTATAGGCTGGCATCGACTGGTATTCGGCCAATGTCGGGCCGTCTCCGGAGTCGATACTCAAGGCAGGAATATCCAGATACAGGTAGAAATCCGTCGCCACCAGCCAGTCATGCGGGCGCCCGTCATAACGCAAGGCAAAACGGCGCTCTGCTTCCGGCAGTTCGGTGCGCGGCGCACCATGTGCGTCCGTATTCCAGCGCAAACTGATCTCCAGTACTGCCCCTTCCTGCCCTGACACGGCAGCCAGCGCGGCATCATCCAGAGGCTGCATGGCATTGCTGATGGAAGCTGTCACAGTAAGAACCGCTGCCATCGTTATCGAGCGGTATCGTCTCGTCATCAGCAGGCTCCGTTAACCGTTGAGCAGGTCGTTATGCGCAGCTGCTGCATGAGGATGCCCTCCACGTTGACGTCACCCAGGTTGACCTGATGGTAGGCCGTGCTGTTTCGTGGATTATCGAGGCGTGGCGGCGGGTTGCAGCTATCCGCGCCGGTACAGTTGCTCTCCCAGGCATTGATGTTTTCGCTGGGGCGGTCTGAGAACACCGTGAACGTCGACGCTTCGCCCGCCGAGCGGAAGACAATACCGCTCTGGCCGGGGCAATTACCGGGGGACATACAGGTATTGGTCGAGGGGTCCTGATCGCCGATACGCCAGTGGCCGTGCGTCTCGCCGTAGCGCTCCGGGCGATTGTTGCGCTCGTAGCCCAGATGCGTGGCCACTCCGGGGGCATGGGCATAGAAGTCCTGCCACACCGCCTCGACATTCGGGATACCGGTCAGCTCGAGGATAAAATCACCGCCCCCCGGCACCTGATCACCAATCAGTGCCTGATAGTGCAGCGAGCCCAGCGGCAGGAAGGTATCGACATCGGTAAAGTACAGCCCCTCCCGATGGGTAAAGCTTGGCACCATACCCAAACGGTTTTCGCTGCCTTCCGCCTGGTTGACGGCGAAGCGCATGTCACCGGTAATCCGCAGATTGGCGGTGAGCCCGAAGGTCGTATCCGAGACCGCTGAGGGGTTGGTGCGCTGATCGAACTGCATCCAGCGGACATTGGTTCCGGCCAGCGACACGTTATCCAGAATCGTCAGGCTCTGCAGATAATGACCGCTGGCGGTACCGCCTTCAGCGGCAATACCCTGGTCCAGTCCCACCGCGATCTCACCCCAGAAGGCACCTTTCAAAGGCTGATGCCAGTCCGGGAACAACAGTTCGAGTACGGTGGGTACATCTGTGCCCGTGCCATCACGGCGCAGGTACTGCCGTCCGCTGCTACTGGTGCCCTGATAATCCCACACCCGCAGAATCAGCGGGTTGTCGTTGGGTACCAGAAAGCCCTGTGCGGAAATCGGACAACTGATGTCGTTGCTCACGCAAGGTGTGCCATCGAAGTGATAGCCGTCTCCCCCGGCACTGGAAGCCGCAGTCAGGCTGACACCATACCAGCGGGCATCGGCACGTTTATAAGGCAGGTTTGGCAGGACATTGGCACCGGTGGCCTCGATATAGCCCGTGGGCGACATCACCACGCGCAAGTCCTCGAAACCCAGCGCCAGCCCGCTACCGGATACGTCGGAGAGCTCGGATTCTTCAAGCGGCACCATGCTGGCTGATGCCGACATGCAGCATTGGGCAAGGCAAAGCATGAGGAGGGACGGCCTGACCATGTTATGCACCGTTTATTATTCTTGTAATGCGTCAGGTGCAGACTAGCCATGGCCGCTGGCAGCTTCCATGCGAATATCTGCCAGCGGAGAAATGCGGATATTTATAAAAACAGGGAAAAAGTGCCAGAGAGTTGTCGGTGCACGCCATCTACTTCCGAGGCGTTACCGGCACCTCGCTGCTCAGATCGCGCCACTCCGGATTCTGTTCGTTGATCAGCCGAATCAGCGCCTGGCGCGGTGTAGTGCGCAACTTGCGTTCAATGAACAACGCCTGATGCATATATTGGGTGCCGCGAAAGTAGATCAGCTTCTTGCACCCTTCAGGGCCACCGAAGGCCTGCTCCGCAACACGGCGATGATCCTTCATGCGGCCGCGCAGATCGCGAGCTGTGCTGGTATAGAGACGGGAATGATATCGGTTGGTCGCTACATAGACGTAATAGTTGACGGCATCCTCTGCCATTATTTTCGCTCCCTCGTTATGGATGGAGCTCAGAGGATGAATAAACAGGAGAATTACTGGTGTGACCGGCAGCACAAAATGCTGTCATACATTTCGGTCATTTTTTGCAGGAGAAAGATTACAGAAAGAGCAAAAAAGGAAAGGTAAGTTTAACTTGGCGTGCGTAGTCGTTGATATGGAGGGGTGCTGGGCTTCGCGGGTGCTCAGCCCAGCATCTACCAGCATCTACACCACTTCACCCGGCACGCGCACAGCCCCTTCCATCAACACCCGCGCGCTACGGCTCATGATCGCCTTGGTCACCACCCAGTCGCTACCGTCCTGGCGTGCTTCCGCCCCCACACGCAAGGTGCCCGACGGATGCCCGAAACGCACCGCGGTACGCGCGCCGCCGCCGGCCGCCAGATTCACCAGCGTGCCGGGAATGGCGGCGGCGGTGCCAATGGCCACCGCCGCCGTACCCATCATGGCGTGATGCAGCTTGCCCATGGACAGCGCACGCACCAGCAGGTCGATATCGCCCGCTTCAACGGTCTTGCCGCTTGACGCCGTGTAGGCCTTGGGCCCGGCAACAAACGCTACCTTGGGGGTATGCTGACGTGCCTCGGCTTCCTTCAGATCCTGAATCAGCCCCATGCGCAAGGCACCGTAGGCGCGGATCGTCTCGAACATGGCCAGCGCCTTGCGATCTTCGTTGATATCGCCCTGCAGCTCGGTGCCCTGATAGCCGATATCCTCCGCATTGACGAACACGGTCGGAATCCCGGCGTTGATCAAGGTGGCTTTCAGAGTGCCCACGCCGGGCACTTCCAGATCATCCACCAGATTGCCGGTGGGGAACATGGCACCCTCCCCGTCTGCCGGGTCCATGAACTCGATCTGCACCTCGGCCGCCGGGAACGTCACCCCGTCCAGTTCGAAATCGCCGGTTTCCTGCACCGCGCCGTCTGTGATCGGCACATGGGCGATAATGGTCTTCTCGATATTCGCCTGCCAGATGCGCACCACGCAGACACCGTTTTGCGGAATACGATCGGCCGCCACCAGGCCATTACTGATGGCGAAGGCGCCCACGGCGGCCGTCAGGTTGCCGCAATTACCGCTCCAGTCGATAAAGGGCTTGTCGATGGAAACCTGGCCGAACAGGTAATCCACGTCATGACCGGGCCGCTCGCTGTGCGACAGGATCACTGTCTTGCTGGTGCTCGAGGTGGCGCCGCCCATGCCGTCGGTGTGTTTGCCATAGGGGTCCGGGCTGCCGATGACACGCAGCAGCAAGGCGTCGCGCGCGGCGCCTGCCACCTGCGCAGCAGGCGGCAGATCCGTCAGGCTGAAGAACACGCCCTTGCTGGTGCCACCGCGCATGTAAGTGGCAGGAATCCTGATCTGTGGCTGATGCGTCATGGTCAGCTCGCCTCCGCCATGAATTCCTTCGCGAACTTCTGCAGGATACCGCCGGACTTGTACACCGACACTTCCTCGGCCGTGTCCAGTCGGCAGATCACTGGCACCCGCTCCACATTACCGTTCCGACGATGAATGATCAGTGTCAGGATGGCCCGCGGCGCGGGCTCGCCTTCCACGTCGAAGGTTTCGGTACCGTCGATATCCAGTGTCTTGCGAGTGGTGCCGTCCTCGAACTGCAACGGCATCACGCCCATACCGATCAGATTGGTACGGTGAATGCGCTCGAAGCCTTCCGCTACAATCGCTTCCACGCCCGCCAGGGCCACACCCTTCGCCGCCCAGTCGCGGGATGAGCCCTGGCCGTAATCGGCACCGGCAATGATGATCAGCGGCTGCTTGCGCTCCATGTAGGTTTCGATGGCTTCCCACATGCGCATCACCTTGCCTTCGGGTTCAACGCGGGCCAGCGAGCCCTGTACCACTTTGCCGTCTTCGTCCCGGACCATTTCATTGAAAAGTTTCGGGTTCGCCAATGTGGCGCGCTGGGCGGTCAGATGGTCGCCACGGTGAGTGGCGTAGGAGTTGAAGTCTTCCTCCGGCAGGCCCATCTTGTCCAGGTACTCACCGGCCGCGCTGTCCAGCAGGATGGCATTGGACGGCGACAGGTGATCCGTGGTGATGTTATCCGGCAGCACCGCCAACGGCCGCATGCCTTTCAGGGCACGCTGGCTGGCCATATTGCCTTCCCAATAGGGCGGGCGACGAATATAGGTGGACATCGGGCGCCACTCATACAGCGGGCTGATGGCCCGTTCTTCGCTGCCTTTTTTCTCGAACATCGGAATATAGGTCTGACGGAACTGCTCCGGCTTCACCGCCGCCTTGACGATGGCATCAATCTCTTCGTCCGAGGGCCAGATATCTTTCAGCGTAACCGGATTGCCATCCTGATCATGGCCCAGCACATCTTTCTCGATATCGAAGCGAATGGTCCCCGCAATGGCGTAGGCCACCACCAGCGGCGGCGACGCCAGAAACGCCTGCTTGGCGTAGGGGTGAATACGGCCGTCGAAGTTGCGGTTGCCCGAGAGCACCGCCGTGGCGTAGAGGTCACGCTCCACCACTTCCTGCTGGATCTTCGGGTCCAGTGCGCCGCTCATACCGTTACAGGTGGTGCAGGCAAACGCCACCACATCAAAACCGAGCGTTTGCAGTTCTGGCAGCAGGTTCGCTTCTTCCAGATACATCTTCACCGTCTTGGAGCCCGGCGCCAGGGAAGATTTCACCCAGGGCTTGCGGGCCAGCCCCAGCTTGTTCGCGTTACGCGCGATCAGACCGGCGGCAATCATATTGCGCGGGTTGCTGGTGTTGGTGCAGCTGGTAATGGCGGCGATAATCACCGCGCCATCGGGCATCAGCCCATCCTGCTGTTCCCACGCTTTGGCGATGCCCCGGTTCTGCAATTCCGATACCGGCAACAGAGCATGGGGGTTGGACGGCCCGGCCAGATTACGGCCCACCGTGGACAGATCGAACTTCAGCACGCGCTCGTACTCCGCGTTCTTGAGCGTGTCGGCCCACAGGCCGGTGTGTTTCGCGTACAGCTCTACCAGCGCCACCTGCTCATCTTCGCGGCCGGTCAGCTTCAGGTAGTCGATGGTCTGGCCATCAATATAGAACATGGCCGCCGTGGCGCCATATTCCGGTGTCATGTTGGCGATGGTGGCGCGGTCACCCACGGTCAGCGCGTCGGCACCTTCACCGTAGAACTCCAGATAGGCACCCACCACGCGCTCGCGGCGCAGGAACTCGGTCATGGCCAGCACCAGGTCGGTGCTGGTGATGCCCGGCTTGAGCTTGCCGGTCAGCTCCACGCCGACGATATCCGGCAGCCGCATCATGGAAGGGTTGCCCAGCATCACGTTCTCGGCTTCCAGGCCGCCTACGCCCACAGAGATCACGCCCAAAGCATCGACCATGGGGGTATGGCTGTCGGTGCCGACACAGGTATCCGGGAACGCCACACCGTCACGCACCTGCACCACCGGCGACATCTTTTCCAGATTGATCTGGTGCATGATGCCGTTGCCCGGGGGAATCACATCCACATTATCGAAAGCGGTCTTGCACCAGTTGATGAAGTGGAAACGGTCCGCATTGCGGCGTTCTTCCACGTCACGGTTCTTCTGGAACGCATTTTCTTCAAAGCCGGGATGCTCAACGGCCAGCGAGTGATCCACAATCAGCTGCACCGGCACCACCGGATTGACCTGGGCCGGGTCACCGCCCTCTTCCGCGATAGCCTCGCGCAGGCCCGCCAGATCCACGAGTGCGGTCTGTCCCAGAATGTCATGACACACCACGCGCGCGGGGTACCAGGGGAAGTCCAGATCACGCTTGCGCTCGATCAGCTGCTTGAGCGCATCGGTCAGCATGCCGGGCTCGCAGCGGCGCACCAGCTGCTCGGCCAGAACGCGCGAAGTAAACGGGAGTTTGTCGTAGGCGCCAGGCTGGATTGCATCCACCGCTTCGCGGGTGTCGAAGTAATCCAGTTGGGTGCCGGGGAGTTGCTTGCGGTATTCAGTATTCATGGCCTGGCTCGTACGGAAAGAATGAATGGGCGGTCTTCGGAACACTCCCCGCCCTGCGTCCGGGGCGGGGAGTTTGCCGGCCTCAGCGCTCGGCGATCGGCGCCACTTTGCGCGGCTCTTCACCGACATACTCGGCGCTCGGGCGAATAATGCGGTTGTCCGCACGTTGCTCGAACACATGGGCGGCCCAGCCGGTCAGGCGGCTCATCACGAAGATCGGCGTGAACAGCTTGGTCGGGATACCCATGAAGTGATAAGCCGACGCATGGAAGAAGTCTGCATTGCAGAACAGTTTCTTCTCGCGCCACATCACTTCTTCGCAACGCACCGATACCGGGTACAGCACGGTATCGCCGACGTCTTTGGCCAGCTTCTCGGACCACTGTTTGATAATGCCGTTACGCGGATCGGAAGTGCTGTAGATCGCGTGGCCGAAGCCCATGATCTTTTCCTTGCGCTCCAGCATGCCCATCATTTCCTGCTCGGCATGGTCGGCGTCCTTGAACTTCTCGATCATGTCCATGGCCGCTTCGTTGGCGCCACCGTGCAGCGGGCCACGCAGAGAGCCGATAGCACCGGTGATGCAGCTGTGAATGTCGGACAGCGTGGACGCACAGACACGGGCGGTGAACGTGGACGCGTTGAACTCATGCTCGGCATACAGGATCAGGGAGACGTTCATCACCTGCTCGTGCAGCGCGTTCGGCTTCTCGCCACGGAGCATATGCAGGAAATGGGCGCCGATGGATTCATCATCCGTTTCCACGTCCACTTTCACACCATCGTGGCTGTAGCGGTACCAGTAGCAGATGATCGACGGGAACGCGGCCAGCAGCCGGTCCGCAGCGTCGTCCTGCTGGCTGAAATCGGTTTCCGTTTCCAGATTGCCCAACATTGAGCAGCCGGTGCGCATCACGTCCATCGGGTGCGCATCCATGGGAATCCGCTCCAGCACTTCTTTCAGTGCCTGGGGCAGGCCGCGCAGGCTCTTGAGCTTGGCCTTGTAGGCGTCCAGCTCGGCCTGATTCGGCAGGTTGCCCTTGAGGATCAGGTAAGCCACTTCCTCGAACTGGCAGTTTTCTGCCAGATCCTGCACGTCGTAGCCGCGGTAGGTCAGCCCGGAGCCGGTCTTGCCCACGGTAGAGAGAGCGGTCTTGCCTGCTACCTGGCCACGCAGGCCTGCACCGCTGAGTTTCTTGCCTTCTGCCATGTTGCTTCTCCTGCTTGAATCGGTCCTGATCGAATCAGGTGGTTGGTCAATCAGCCTTTGCCCTGGGCAAACAGCGCGTCGAGCTTCTGCTCGTAATCGTGGTAGTTGAGGAAATCATACAGCTCCATACGCGTCTGCATGATGTCCACTACATCCTTCTGGTGCCCCTGCTCGCGGATGCTCTGGTAGACCTTGAGCGCGGCCGCGTTCATGGCGCGGAACGCGCTCAGCGGGTACAGGATCATGTCGGCACCGGCGTCGGCCAGTTCCTCGCGGGTGAACAGCGGCGTGGCACCGAATTCGGTGATATTGGCCAGCAGCGGTGCGCCACCCAGCCCTTCCTTGAACGCCTTGTAATCTTCCAGCGTGTGCACCGCTTCGGCGAAGATGCCGTCGGCGCCAGCCTCGATGCAGGCGCGGGAGCGCTCGATGGCGGCTTCCAGACCGTCTTTCTGGAATGCATCGGTGCGCGCGATGATGAAGAAGTCATCATCCGTCTTGCCATCCACCGCCGCCTTGACGCGGTCCACCATTTCGCTCTGGGACACGATTTCCTTGTTCGGGCGGTGACCGCAACGTTTCTGCGCCACCTGGTCTTCCAGATGCACAGCGCCCGCACCGGCCTTGATCATCTCCTTGACCGTGCGCGAAATGTTGAAAGCGCCACCCCAGCCGGTGTCGATATCCACCAGCAGCGGCGTTTCCACGGCACTGGAGATACGGCGCACGTCTTCCAGCACGTCATTCATGCTGGTCATGCCCAGGTCTGGCAGGCCATAGCTGGCGTTGGCCACACCGCCGCCCGACAGATAAATGGCACGATAGCCGGTTTGCTCGGCCATCATCGCCGCGTAGGCGTTGATGGTGCCCATGATCTGTAGCGGTTTCTCTTCGGCAAGGGCCTTGCGAAAGCGGGCACCGGCGCTGACGGGTTTGCTCATTGGGACTGCTCCAGGGTCTGTGAGTTGCTGGCCTCGATATTCTCGCGCGCGCGGCTGATATGCCGGCGCATGAGGATCTCGGCCATTTCGCCATCCCGGGCCTCCAGGGCCTCGGCAATACGGCGGTGTTCCTGCAAGGCCTTCTGCGGCCGATTGCTGACAGTGGAAAACTGATACCGGTACATGCGCACCGTGTGGTAGATGCCGCCGATCAGCATGTCGATCAGGGTGTGATTGTGGCTGCCCTGGATGATCCGGTAATGAAAGTCCAGATCACCCTCGCGCTGGAAATAGGCCACATCTTCACGCAGATCCTGCTGCTGCTCGTGCTGGCCCAGCAGCGCCACCAGGCTGGCAATCTCTGCATCGCTCATATGCTGGGCGGCAAGCCGCGCGGCCATGCCTTCCAGCGCTTCACGGATATGGTAGATCTCGATCAGGTCATTGAGCGACAGGGAGACCACCCGGGTCCCGACGTGGGGCACGCGCTCCAGCAGCTTGCGGGACTCCAGCCGGCGGATAGCCTCGCGCAGCGGACCCCGGCTGACGCCGTAGCGGGCGGCCAGTTCAGCCTCCCCCAGCTTGGTGCCGGGCAACAGCTCACCGCGGACGATGTCGTCCTGCAACCGGGCAAAAACCCGGTCAGCCAGCGTGCGGCTGTCGTCGGTGGGCAAGGCTTCCATGAGTCACGACCCGATTGTAGACAATTGGGGGTTCGGAGCGTGACTGTAGAGTCTCGGAAGGGGGAATGCAAGTGGATTGTAGACAAAAGCTCAACGCTTGCCCAATATACCCGAAAGGGGTATCTTTAAACCCATTATGGGTATAAACGATCAACACCAAACCAGCCTGCCGGACGCACTGTTCTCGGCCACACAGCAACGCGTACTCGGCTTGCTATTCGGCCAGCCTGACCGCTCGTTCTTCACTAACGAGCTGATCTCACTCGCCGGTGTCGGAACAGGCGCCGTGCAGCGCGAGCTCAAACGCCTGACCAGCAGTGGCCTGATCACGCTATCACGAGTCGGTAACCAGAAGCATTACCAGGCCAACCCGGACAGCCCGCTATACCAGGAGCTGTGCAGCATAGCCCGCAAAACTTTCGGTTTGAAGGACGTCATCAAGGCAGCCCTGGTCCCGTTGGATGAGGCCATCCTTCTGGGCATGCTGTTCGGCTCCGCCGCAAAAGGCAGGGACCATGCGGGCAGCGATATTGACCTGCTGGTGGTTTCCGATACCCTTACCCTCGAAGCATTGTACGAGGCGCTGGAAAGCGCTGAACGGAATCTGGGGCGCCCGATTTCGCCATCACTGTACACCTCGCAGGAATTTGTTCACCGCATGGACAGCGGGAACCCCTTCCTCAAAGCAGTGCTGGACGGCCCGACCCTGCCACTCAAAGGACACATGGACGATGTCATCAAATCTGGACAATCTGGCCAGGACCGGCCAGTTGAAGGTGGAGGCACCCTCCCCTGAAGAAATTGCAGGCCTCATCGAGTCTGGTCAGCGCCGCCTCGTGGATGCGTCCAATGAGCAGCTGTCACTGGAAAGTCGGTTCGATCTGGCCTACAACGCAGCGCACGCGCTTTCCCTGGCCGCACTGAGGCGCAAAGGCTTTCGTTCAGAAAACCGGTATCTCGTATTTCAAACTCTCAAGGAAACAGCGGACCTTCCCGCCCCGCGCTGGCGAGTGCTGGATAATGCCCACAGAAAGCGGAATCTCTCAGAGTACGAAGGCCATCTTGATATCGACGAGGCTCTGGTGGCAGCGGTCATACGTGCCGCCCATCAGATCCTCACCCACCTCAATCAAACCAACGAGTAGGCTGGGTTGAGCGCCAGCGAAGCCCTGCACCTCCCCCCCTGCATCGAGAGGCTCAAGCATGCTGGGCTTCGCTGGCGCTCAGCCCGGCCTAGGGCGACCGAGGACTATTCACATGCAGGGAAGGCGTCCGTTCCTGGACTCGTTGGATCAAACTTAAGGTCAACCAAGCCCTGAACATTTGAAATCAGGCGTTGATTCTTGGGGTCAGTCATATCGCCGAAATCATGCGACTCACTATCTTCAAGCAGCTCGTACTGTATCAATACGGGCAGGTAATTATCGACCCAGCTCGCTCGAATGCCCGACTCGAAGTTATCCTGCGACAGACGGTAAAGCGGGCGAGAGCACTCGAGCAGCGATATTCTTCCTTCGATCTGGGTACCAAGCTGATCATGTCCCGTTGCATCGGCGGCAAGGTACATAACAATACCAACGCTCTCGGGAACATCGTCTTCCGTAAAGGTCGTTCGGGTTACATAACCCACGGCATACTCTTCTGAAGAAACATGCGGGCACTGATAGTCCTGGCCTACATAAATGATGCCGTTACCATTATCCTCGCGTATCTCAATACAAACACTTTCGGCGCCACTACCTTCATCGCCGTTCCTTCGGGCGGTCTCAAAATCGAAGCTGAACCTCAGCTCAACAGTGCTCTCGCTTGTACCGTCAACCGCCTCAATAACCTCAAATCTGCGCGGATAGAACTCGGCCTCCTCCTCGCTGATCTGATTATCTTCCTCATCACAACCGGCAGCATCTAGTTCATCATCACGGCAGCCGCGCTTGAGGGTAATGAGATAGCGGGAGCCATCAAGAAGATCAAGAATTTCCTGGTCTAGCTGAACCACGCTGCGCGGCTGGCGCGCCGCACGCACAGGCAAGCCGGGCGCCTGATCGTCTGCGTCATTGATCATGGCCTCAGTATCTACACCCACAAAGTCGCCTGTCAGGCGACCGAAATCTGCTACAACATCAGGTTGATACGGCATATCTGGCTGATCGATATTCACATCCGAGTTGCCGGCACCACTAACACCAGCAATACCGTTGTACATGATCTCACCGAGCATGCGGCCCGACAGCTCGAGACTCGTCACCTCTATTATCGGGAGTAAACCACTGAATATCACATCAAAATTCAGCTCGTCACCCAACGTGCCGTTAGCGATGACGGCATCACGTCGGGTTTCACGCTCTTCGCTCTGGTCTACGGAGATCAAAGCTGAGCCCATCCCGACAACATTCCCAGAAGGCAGAACAAGCACACTCGCGCCGAAGCGGCCCAAGCTGGACAGTTTAGGATCTTTCGTAGTCCCCTGGAATTCCAGAATCCCTTCGTTCTCGTTGTAGCCCATGGAATAGTAGCCCGCTCGGGAAAGATTCATGGCCGCCTGCAGACGCTCGTTGAAATCAATCAGATCGTCAGGGAATTCATGAAATCCCTCATCACCTTCAACCAGCGCCAGCTCTTCATTCAGCGCATCCAGCAGTGGCTGGAAATCATTTCTGAAATCGATGGCGTCAGACGTATTCAGGCTGCGGTTGCCGATCAGGTCATCAAAGCGGTTACCCACCAGAGTATGCAACTCGTCGGGAATATAGATCACGTCATCGTCGGTATCGCTATCCAGCGCCGACAGCAATAACCCACGATTTCGTACACTATCTTCGTCAATCGCGACCCTGCGGGCCGACTCGACCAGATCATTCAGGGTCACGCTCAGCACCGGTGGAGTAGCACCCTGCGGCACCTGAAGGGACGTGGTCGGGAAAAACATGGTCCCGATCACCTTGACCTGCCCAGGCGAATTCGTGCTGCTGTCGAAGAAACCGTTACCGACAAAGAACTCCAGCTTCCGGGCGCTGGCGGGGCACACGGCCGTAAAGGCGGGCACCCGAATGCCGGCAGCCGTCACCACTTCTTCGTCGCGCAGGTGGCTGATCGAGCCACTGTTGCCAGTGCCGCAGCGGTAACGCAGATTGTCGACACGGGGGCCGACCAGCTCCACCAGCCGGTTACCGGCCAGGTTCTCGGTACACTGGGCGCCGAAAGCGCACCCTGGCAGATTCACATCCGAGAAGTCCTCGCCGCCGTTACAGCTGGCCAGCCCTGCGGCACCCAGCACTACGGCCATACCGGCCAGCCAGCGGCGTGAAGAGGTCCTGATCGCGGTGGTGGCGCCTGTCTTTTTTGTCATAGGTCATCTCGTTCTGAACTGTTCTGGCCCGGCGGGGGCCGGAGCGGCACTGTAGCCCATTGCAGTATTCTCTGGCCAGCCGATCAGCGGCGACGCACGCCGCGCAGCAGCACCTCACCCTGCTCACGCAGGGCGCTGTCACTTTCCGGGACGAAACCCGGTGTGTCGCCATCGGTGTAGCCAAGATAGACCACCAGATAGCGCTGACCCGGCTCCCGGGGCAGAGTTCCCGTGATATAGCCGTAGCGCGACCAGGTTTCCGGGTAGCGCCGTGTAAATACACTGTTGACCTGCAGCACCGGCGTGGCGTTCTCGTCCAGCACCAGCAACTGCGGGTGTATGTAACCCTCGCGGCCCTTGTAGCTGATCACTTCCACCGCCACGACATCGTCGGCCAGTCGCACGATCTGGGCAGGATAGCCTCGGGCCCCCACCTGCAGGCGGGGTGTCGTGCCCGGTGCCAACCGGAGCAGTTGCTCACGACCACCGCGCAGGGTCAGCGCCTGCTCGGGCATATCCCGACAGCAGGCCGCGCTGATCGGGGTGACGGTCTCGATAAATCCACCCTCGTCGCCCTCCTCCCCGGGTTCCTCGATCTCCTGGAAGCCCGGATCGCGCTCGGCCGCCGCCCGGCGAGCCGCGACAAAATCCACCGGTTCGCGGATCAAACGCCCTTCCGCGTCGTACCAGGTAATAAAGCGGTCGCTGTCGTCGACCCCTTCCGGAGTCAGGTTCTCCCCTTTGGCCTTGTCCTCGCGCACTGCCTCCAGGTCCGCATCGTCCGCTTCCGGCGCTGCCGGTGCGTCAGGGCGGCTGCGGGTCACCGGCCGTTCGACCTCGCCGGACACCAGGTTGCCCTGCTCGTCCATATAGACGTAAAGGCCGCGCTCACCTTCCGACGTGGTACAGCCAGCCAGCATCAGCAGGCCAAACAGTCCGAGCAGGGCTGCGCACCCGCCGCGTCTGTCAGAAGCGGGTGCGGAACGCCATGCCGACCATGTTGATGGTTGCCTTGGTTTCAATGTCGAGTCCCGCGTAGGGGTTGTAGATCACGTTGTTGATGCCGGTACAGTTGGCGGCACAACTGGTATTGGCCGGAATGCTATCACGGCTGCGCAGGGTCGCGATGGCCAGGTCGATCTCGGTGTCCTTGTCCCACTGATACCCCAGCCCGAGGCTGTAATAACGGGCCTCATTGATCGGCACCAGCGGCGCCCGGCGGTCATCCGGGATGGCCGAGGCGCGCGGTTCGAAGCCAGCGCGCAGACGCAGACGGTCGGTGGCAGCATACTCGGTGCCGAATGCCAGGTTCCAGGTGGATTGATAATTGAGCGGCAAGCTCAGTCGTGTGGGCGTGGACTCCGGCGAGAACAGCCGCGCCAACGCCAGCGCTGCATTGGGGCCGTCGAAGTCCATGGTGAAGGCGTCCCACTGCTTGTAATCCACCCATACGGCATCCACGTTGAACTGCCAGCGCTCAGTGGGGTTGATCTTGATCCCGGTCTGGAAGTGCGCCGGCATCGTCAGATCCATGCTCACCATGCCGACATCCTCGGCGCCGACGCTGCTGGGGATACCCAGCACCGCCAGCGCGATGGCGCCCGTGGGGCTGCTGCCGATACCGTTGATGGTTTCCTGAGCGGCATTGGAGTACTGGATCCTGTATTTGCCGCGCAGGTTCACATCCACCGGGGCATGCCAAACCGCACCCCAGGCGAACCAGTCTTTCGGCTCCCACAGAATGCCAAGGTTATACGACGGACTGAAGCGCTGATCCATCTGCACATCAATGGAGGCCAGGTTCTTGAACGGGCCAAGCCCTTCCTGCGGGTTACAGATCCCGAACAGCACGAAATCCAGCGCAAAGTTGGACTCGCCCTTGAAAGGCGCACACAGGCTCTCGTCAATAATGCGGGTAAAGCCCAGCAGCTCGTTCGGCGCGCGCATGTCGGTTTCAAGACCCACACCCTGGTAAGAGAAGCCGATGGAGGCCCCGATCGACAAGGTGTCATTCACCTGATAACCCACGGAAGGCGACAGGTACGTCATGCGTGTCAGGGCAACGCGTTTGCCCATAAAGTTACCGGGGTCATTCTCGTCGCGGTAAAAACCTGCCGCCATGGGCAGGTAAGTCGCCGTGGCAAACGTGAACTTGGAGCCGGGAGGCTTGATCGCGAACGCGGGAATGGGACCCGCCAGCAGTGGACCAGGCGGCAAATCAACAATGTCATTGACGATAGGCAGGTAAAGCGCCGCGCCCTTGATCGTGCTGCGACCGGTACGAAAATCGTTACAGACATCCGAGCCATTGTTGGGTGCGTCCGCACAGATGATCGGGTCATCCGAAAAACCGAACACGTTATAGCCCGGCGGTGCGCTGTACTCCGACTCGATATTGAAATCCACCCCCAGGAACTGCAGGTCCATGCGCCGACCGTCCAGGCGCGCCAGACCCGCCGGATTGAAGTGGATGGACATGATCCCCGGCGGATCAGCGGTTACGGCATGGCCCATACTCATGGCACGCACATCAATGCCAAGGTTGGTGGCCAACTGTGCCTGGGCGGTGCCGGCCAGTAACAGCCCTGCAAGCAGTCCCAGGCTTTTTATCTTGTTATTCTTCATGTGACCTCAGGCGTTGCACGTCTGTTCAGGCACCGGGCTTCAGGCCGCTGATATCGATGGGCAGGGATATGCCAAGAAGGACATCCGGAGAGTCTTCTGTCAGACCAAAACCAAAACTGATATTGATGATGCGATTGCTGGAGGTCCGCAGACCCAGCGAGGTGTTGAGAATGCTGGAGGTTGAGTCTTCCGACTTGGCCGTAAATGGCTCATCGTCACGCACGAATCGGAACTTGCTGACGAAGTTATAGGACTGCTGGTAACTGGCGCTGACCGAGACCTCATAGGACAGCGCGTACGCCAGACCCATGGAGAAACTGATGCTATCACCGGGCTCTACACGCTTGAGGGTATCCTGCCCGCGTTTCTGGTCCAGGCCTGTCGCATCAAAAGCCATGGTGTAACCCACAGAACCGAACAGCACCACCGGATCCACCACCTTGCTCATGCTGACGCCGCCACCCAGCGAGTAGTAGCCCTTGCCGCTGGACAGGTCGCGGTTGGGATCGATGGTGTAGGGGCTGTCACCTGTGGCTGTGGACAACGTGGTGTATAGGGTGGTGTTGATAGCGCCCGGCCGCACCGGGAAAGGCTGATAGCGCAGACCGAAGGTGATATCGCCAAGCGATGCCTGCTGCGTGTCGCGCTGCGTATCGTACTTGTACTGCACCGGGAGCCGTGTATTGAAGGTCAGGTTGTTCCAGATACCGTAATCGAACGACAACGAGGCTCCAAACGAATGCTCCGCATCATTCTCAATGCGAAAACGGCTGACATTACCATTGTCGCCAATCGCAATATCGATGCGGTCGTTACGGTAGTAGCTGTAATCGCCGGAGAAGTTCAGCGCCATGTTGCCCGAACGCAGCAACGAATACTGCCGTTCAGCCGCCTGAAACACTTCTTCCAGATTACGTTCTTCGCTGGCATCGTCCTCCTGCTGCTGCAGGGCGGCACGCGCTGCATCCGTGTCGCGGTCGTCTGCCTGCGCCAGCAAGGGCGCGCCCATCGTCATGCCTGCCAGTGCCAGCCATGCTGCGGCGGGCCTGCACCATCCCCGGAAACACATCATATGCCTGTCCATCTTGTTTGTTATTCTCATTTACGGCGGAAGTAGGTCCGCGTGGGAACATTGATCACTCGCTCGACCCCTTCCGCGTCCTCAGTCAGTACCGCCCGCAAGGTGCCAGCCTTGTCCGCCCACTGCTCGATCGGGCGGGTAAAGACGGGAAACTCCTGGAAAGCGAGACGATTGATGGTCTGCTCATCAATCATGCGGAGGTCATACTCGGTGAGCGCGAGATCTTCCTGCGGTTCGAAGCCATTGGGGAAAACGATGAACAGTACATTCTGTTCCCAGATTTCCTCGAACTTGGTTTCAGTGAAGCTGATGTTGCCCAGCGCCGGATCTGCCACATAGATATGGCCGTCACGGTATTCGCGCAACACCACGAAATGTTTGAAGCCCCCGTAGGAGATCGGCACGATCGCGGGGTGGTCAAGCGTCTTCAGATCCTTGATTTCGGCACGGTAACCCGCACTCGGGTGGCCCAGGGCGGTAGCCAGACGACGCATGTCCAGCAGGGAGAAGCCCCGGCGTTCGACGATTCGCTCGGTTTCCCCGAACCGCAGCAGACCTTCCATGATCTGCCGCTCCTCGAACTGACGGCCAAGGTAGTGGTTGAGGATGGTGGTGAGCGCAGCGGAACCACAGGAATAGTCATACGCCTGGCGCACGACATTGCGATAGCGGAATTCGGAAACCGGCTTCGGGGCAATATCCCGCTCAGCCACGGGGCCCTGATGCGTGGGGTGCTCGTAATAGACGTAGCCGCGCGGATACTCCTCCACGACAGCAGCCTGATTGACAGCAAAAAAGATCAGGGCCACGCCCAGAATTGCCTCAAGCATCTACGATGCCCTTTTATTGTTATCTTTATTGTTATGCCCGGCGGACGCCTGCCCTGTCCGGGTTCCTGATCGTTATAGTGCCTGGATCCTGCCGCTCACTTACCGATAGTAACAGATCGTCACAGGCCGTTGCATAGTACCCGGTAAAACGGCCAGACCTCAAGGGGCCAGATGCGCCATCCGGTCACCCCAAGCCATAACCATGAAAAAGGCCCGGCAAAGCCGGGCCTTTTTCCGGATCGTGGTGATCCGTGAGTCAGCAATCAACGGCCGGTAACAGTGACCGTGGTACCACCCAGGTTCAGGCCGGTCACGTAGACGTTGCCCAGGGTAGCTGCCGTGTTGTCACCCAGACGCACACCCATCATGGCAATATCCATGCCTGCAGCCGGGGTACCCAGCGTCAGGGCCAGACCATCTTCGGTAATTGATGCTACGGTGCCATCAAGATCGATATTCGTGATCGCCATCGTCTGCACATAGAAGTCGCCGCCACCTGCAGCACTTGCGTCGCTCACAGTGAAGTCCTCGATAACCATATCGAAGGCGTCACCGGTGATGTGCAGGAACTGCTCCGCATCAGGACCCAGCTGAATATTCAGGCCGAGGTTCTCAAGCTCGATGGAAGACAGCGTAATGACATTCGTTACGGTGCCTGCCGCCGCAGTGGCCACACGCCCCAAGCCGTCCTGATAGTCCCGGTCATTAGCGGCTGCATCCGACCCGGTGACACCGATGGCCAACGGGTTCGAGGCATCACCAATGGTCAGAGACGGGATGGAAATTGCCACGTTCAGCACACCACCGGCGCCACTGGTGCCAGCCGCTGAACCGCTATCCAGGTCGATATTGACGATGCCGTCGATGGCAATATTCTGGATAACCAGGAAGCCAGCGTTATCGAGACCCGTCCACAACGGAGCGTTATCTGCAACACCATCAGTGTCTTCGATCCACACATCAAGGTTTGCATCCATATCCAGCGTAATGCTGATCCCGTCCTGACCTGTAACCCCGGACAGCGCCTCATCATCCATCTGCTGCATGGCAAAGCCGGTCATCGGCAGGGCTGCAATAGCGGACACGAGAGCAAGTTTCTTGAAGGTTTTCATCGTTATTATCTCCATCGCGCGTGCACGGCGCTTGTTGTTATTGGCTTTGGGTCGAGCCTTGTCCCGACGACATGCCATCAGGACATGGCTACGTTAACACTACAGATACAAAACCAACAACCACCGTTACATTTTCCGGTGTTAGCGCCAGACCATCCGCTATCTCTTTGATAAAAAAGAGAATAAATAAGTATCACCCAATGAACACCAGGCTCGGGTGGATGACCGTTCGTCGGCTGGCACGGCCGTCAGGATTACAATCGGTAACACTGAACACTCCCCTGGATCAGCCTCGCCCTGACCCCGTCAGCGGAGTAGAATGCCGCCTCCCCCGCCACACACCTTGCCGGGAACTGCCATGCCGGACCTGCCCAACCTGCCCAGTGCCGCCTTCCATGATGGCGAAGGCTGGCTTGTCTGCTCGGCGCCGGCGCAGCGCTGGGTGCTGCCGCACCCCGATCCTGCGGCCCTTTCTGCCCTGTTGCGCGACGCGGGGCAGGCCCTTGGCCAACCCGACAGCGGGCGCCTGCTGGTGGGCATGCTCTCCTATGAAGCGGGCGCCGCGCTTCACGGTGCAGCGAGCGTCCGGCGGGGCGCGCTGCCCGTGGCGGTGCTGCATCTCTATGAGCCGGGCTCGATAGTCCGTCTGCCAACCCTGCCCGCCCTGCCCCCCGACGGGGATGATTTCCGGCTGACCCGTCCGTTCGCACAGGAGTGGTCCGCGCAGGACTATGCCGGGGCGATTGGTCGGGTGCGTCACTATTTGCGCGCTGGCGACTGCTACCAGGTCAACCTGGCGCAGCGTTTCCGGGCCACCTGCGAAGGTGCCGCCTGGCACGGATGGCGCCGCCTGCTCGCCGCGCACCCAGCCCCGCATGCCAGCTATATGGATGATGGCGGGCTGCAGGTGTTCGGAGTCTCACCGGAGCGTTTCCTGCGTATTCGCAGCGGGACCCTGCTGACCGAACCGATCAAGGGCAGCCGTCCGCGTGGTGCCACGGCCGCAGAAGACCAATCGCTGGGGGAGCAATTGCAACACAGCAGCAAGGATCGCGCCGAGAATCTGATGATCGTGGACCTGCTGCGCAACGACCTGGGCCAGGTGGCGGTGCCGGGCAGTATCACGGCCTCTCCGCTGTTCGAGTTGCGTCGCTTTTCCAACGTCCAGCATCTGGTCTCCAGCGTGCATGGCGAGCTGCGCCCGGAAGTGGCGCCGCTGGACGCGCTGTTGGCGTGCTTCCCCGGCGGCTCCATCACCGGCGCGCCCAAACGACGGGCCATGGAGATCATTGCTGAACTGGAGGGCGCGCCACGCGGTTTCTATTGCGGCAGTTTCTTCTGGCAGGATGCGCGCGGCGACCTGGATTCGACCATTCTGATCCGTACGCTACAGTGCCACGCCGGTGAGATCGTCTGCCATGGCGGCGGCGGGATCGTGCATGATTCCGACCCTGAACAGGAGTATCGGGAAAGCCTGTTCAAGGTCGAAAAACTGATGGCGGCGCTGGACTGAGCGTCGCGGAACGGTCCCTCAGAGGCTGTCGAACGCCTTGAGGATTTCCTGCTTCAGGTCGTCAAAGCTATGCACCGCAGGGAACTGCGGGAACTCGTCGATCACGTTTTGCGGGGCATGGAACAGGATACCTGCATCGGCCTCGGCCAGCATGGTGGTGTCGTTGTAGGAATCACCCGCCGCGACGATACGGTAATTGAGGCTGTGCAGCGCTTTCACTGACATGCGCTTCGGGTCTTTCTGACGCAGGCGATAGTGGGTGATGCGGCCGTCTTCACTGACTTCCAGTTTATGGCACAGCAGCGTCGGCCAGCCAAGCTGACGCATCAGCGGCTGGGCAAACTCATAAAAGGTATCCGACAGGATCACCACCTGGAAGCGCTCGCGCAGCCAGTCGATGAACTCGCGTGCGCCGTCCAGCGGCCCCATTTCGTCGATCACCGCCTGGATGTCCGGCAGGCCATAGCCATGTTCGTCCAGGATGCGCAGCCGTTGCTTCATCAGCACATCGTAATCGGGGATATCGCGGGTGGTGGCGCGCAGCGCCTCAATGCCGGTGCGTTCGGCAAAGTTGATCCAGATTTCCGGAACCAGCACCCCTTCAAGATCAAGACAAACGATATCCACGAGCTTCCCCTGGCGGTTGGTTTAGACAGGTATGGGTTGAGACGGGCGCCAATTTAGCCTTCCACCCCGGCGATTACAACCGTGCCCGGGGGCGGGCGATCCGTTATAAGCATAGAACCAGACAGTGGTTGGGCCGTCCCCTTCACGCTGATAGACTGCTCTGCCCCGATCGACGATGTGATACAGGCCCCATGACCACACAGACCCCCGAGCTCACCGACGCCGCCCTGGCGGACTGGAATGAAGCCCTGCAAAAGGCCTCCCCCCGACAACTGCTGGAGCAGGCCCTCGAGCGCTTCGAGCGCATTGCCATCTCCTTCAGCGGTGCCGAAGACGTGGTGCTGATTGATCTGGCCGCACGCCTCGGCAAACCGATCCGCGTCTTCACGCTGGACACCGGCCGCCTGCACAGCGAGACCTATGCCTTTATCGAGCGGGTGCGTGAGCATTACGGGATCGATATCGAGGTCATGTTTCCCGACGCCACCGCCGTGCAGGATCTGGTGACGAAGAAGGGCCTGTTCAGCTTTTATCAGGACAACCATGGTGAGTGCTGCGGCATCCGCAAGGTCGAACCCCTGAAACGCAAGCTGGCAACGCTGGATGCCTGGATCACCGGCCAGCGCAAGGACCAGTCGCCGACCCGCGCCGAGATTCCTCTGGTGCAGCGCGACACCGCCCTCGCCGCCCCGGGCGCCACGCTGATCAAGTTCAACCCGCTGGCCAACTGGTCATCGCAGCGGGTCTGGGACTATATCCGGGGTAACGAGGTGCCCTACAACCCGCTGCACGAGAAGGGCTTCATCTCGATCGGCTGCGAGCCGTGCACCCGCCCCGTGCTGCCGGGGCAACACGAGCGCGAGGGCCGCTGGTGGTGGGAGGAAGCCACCAAAAAGGAATGCGGGCTGCACATTACTAATATCGAGTAACGGCAACCAGGGCAGTCAGAGCACTGGCAATTCGATGCCCGCAAACAGCCGCTCCAGCTCATCCTTGCTGTGGCATGCCACCGCCTGATCCACACGCTCCCGGGTCAGGTGGGGCGCAAAGGCACGCATGAACTCATACATGTAGCCGCGCAGCATGGTGCTGCGATGGAAGCCGATACGGGTAGTGCTGGGCTCGAACAGGTGGCTGGCATCCAGCGTCACCAGGTCCTTGTCGAGCACCGGGTCCACCGCCATATGGGCAACGATCCCCACCCCCATGCCCAGGCGCACATAAGTCTTGATCACGTCGGCATCCGCCGCCGTGAATACCACTCTCGGGCTGAGCTGTTCACGCTTGAACGCCTCGTCCAGCTTGCTGCGACCGGTAAAGCCGAATACATAGGTCACCAGCGGATGTTCGGCCAGCATCGCCAGTGTCAGGCGCCCGGCACTGGCCAGCGGGTGCTCGCGCGGCACGATCACGGTGCGGTTCCAGTGGTAGCACGGCATCATGACCAGATCGGAAAACAGCTCCAGGGATTCGGTGGCAATGGCGAAGTCCACCTCGCCATGGGCCGCCAGTTCGGCGATCTGTGTCGGGGTGCCCTGATGCATATGCAGGGCCACAGCGGGAAAACGCTCGGTAAACTGACGAATGACTGGCGGCAGCGCATAGCGCGCCTGGGTATGGGTGGTGGCAATACGCAACTCCCCGGTGCCCTCGTCGCGGTACTCCTGGGCAATGCGCCGGATCGCCTCCACATGCTGAAGGATGTCGCCCACCTTGTGCAGGATGGCCTGGCCCACCGGCGTCACATGGGTCAGGTGCTTGCCCGCCCGGGCGAAGATGGTGACACCCAGTTCGTCCTCCAGCATGCGGATCTGCTTGCTGATGCCGGGTTGCGAGGTATAGAGCGACTGAGCCGTCGCGGAAACGTTCAGCTCATGCCTGGCCACTTCCCAGGCATAGCGCAGTTGCTGAAGTTTCATCCTGGCGCTCCTGCCAATCAGTTATAAGACAGGACCTCAGTATGCGTCTGGAGTATAAAAGATGCCAGCATTCAGCCCTGTTTGGCCTCGTTACTGATGCCGTGGGGTACGTGCCCGGCCGCCACATGGCGGGCCGCTGACTCGCAATGGCCCTGCTGATCGTCAAAGAAGACATCGGCGCCGAAAGCATCCAGGAATACGCCCTTGTCCAGTCCGCCCAGGAACAGGCTCTCGTCAATCCGGATATCCCAGGCCCGCAGGGTGCGCACCACTCGCTCATGGGCCGGGGCCGAGCGGGCCGTGACCAGCGCCGTGCGGATCGGGCAATCATCCTGGCTGAACTCGCTCTGTAACTGGTGCAGCGCATGCAGGAAACCCTTGAAGGGGCCACCCGAGAGCGGCTCACGGGCACTGCGCTTTTCGTTGGCAGCAAAGGCCTCCAGCCCGTCGCTCTGGAAAATGCGTTCCGACTCGTCGGAAAACAGCACCGCATCGCCATCGAAGGCGATGCGTAGCTGGTCCCCCTCCCGGGTCTGGGCTGCGCCGGACAGAATGGTCGCGGCCGCAAAGCCGGCATCCAGGGCACCGCGTACATCGTCGGCATGGGTCGACAGGAAAAGATGTGCACCAAAAGCGGACACGTAACGGTGCGGGCTGGCGCCCCCGGCGAAGGCGGCCCGGCTGATGGGTAACCCGTAGTGCTCGATGGAGTTGAAGACACGCAGTCCGGTGTCCGAGCTGTTGCGCGACAACAGCAACACCTCCACCCGGGGTTCGGCAAGGCGTGCATTGATCGCCAGCAGTTTCTTCACCAGCGCAAAGGCATCACCCGGTTCCAGCACTTCATCTTCGTGCTCGACCTGGTAAGCCTGATAGGCCTCCAGCCCTTGCTCCTCATAGACACGATGGCTTTCTGCCAGATCGAACAGGGCGCGGGAACTGGTAGCGATGACCAGCTTGCCATCAAAGCTGACCGGCATGGCGGTACTCCGGAACATAAAGCCAACAGTAATTGTCGGGCAGTATAGCAGCATCGTGTTGTCGCGCCTGCTGTTCTGGCATAAAGTGATCGCGACGCGTGTCGAAGCATGCGCCGCGTCATCCACGTACCGTTATCGGGGAAAGGAGTCATCCATGGCTGCAAAGAAGGTTAAAGCCCGCGTAGATGAACTGCAGGCGCAGATCCGCAAGCTCGCAGAGCGCTTCGATCAGGAGCGCGAGAAACAGGTATCTTCCCTTGAACAGCAACTCGAGAAGGCCCGTGAGCGGGTCAGCCAGGAGATCCAGCGCCAGCGGGAAAACCTTGGCAACCTCGAGAAGCTCCAGGCCGAGTACCGTGACAAGGCCAACGCCAATCTGAAGAAGCAGCTGGACCGTGCTCGCAAGAGCGTGGAAGAAGCGCGCACCCGGGTGACCGAATCCGAAGGCCGCAAGATGCTGCTGGAGGCCGAGGTCAAAGTGCTCAAGGCCACCGCCAAGCAGGCCCATAGCCTGGCCAAGGTGATCAGCCAGTACGAGAAAGACCTGGAAAAACGCGCCCGCGAGATCGAGAAGAAGGTCAAGCCAGCCGCGAAGAAGCCTGCGGCGAAGAAAAAGGCACCGGCAAAGAAAGCCGCTGCAAAGGCTGCACCGAAGAAAGCAGCGGCCAAAAAAGCCCCTGCGAAGAAGAAAGCTGCTCGCAAGGCACCGGCAAAGAAAGCCGCCGCCAAGTAAGCACCGACTGCAAGACCTGACGCCGGCCGGGCTGAGCACAGCCCGGCTGGCGATCTACAGCCCCGCATGCACCCCGCTAGCGGGTGACCAGCAACCCCTGAAAGTGCGCCACCACTGGCGCTTTCTGCTCCCGGCTCATGGCCGGCAAACCCTTTTCAATCGCCATCATGCCGGCCTTGCGGATGGTCGCCCTTGCCGTACCCACCATGCCCCGATTGAATGCATTCAGCTTCACACAGCCCACAATCCCGTCCAGATAGTGCACCAGCGCGCCATCACAAATGGCCTTCATCCCGTCCACCAGCGCAGGCGTCTGGCCAGACTGGCCATTGAGGAACGCCGCATAGGCGGCCTCCAGGCGCGCGCCATGGGCATTATCAAGCGGAAACGCCAGCATCATGCGACCATCGCGCTCCACCACCATGGCACCAAAATACGCCGCCAGCTTGCCCTGATCCTGCAACGTGGCCTTGCTCAGCAGGTTGCGCAACAGGGCGCGTGCGGCCTTGTTGATCACCTTGACCCCGCTCTGGATCATGCTGGCCACACTGCCCTGGGCGCCCACAGCAGCCATGGGTGCATCGAAGAAACAGGCCAGCAGGTCCGACACGAAGTCTTCACCGATGGGTTCAAGCTGGTGCAGATGCGATACGGTCGGTTCGGCCTCGACCTCGTCAAGAAAACGGCGCAGATTGCCTTGCAGACGCGCCGACGCAGGAAACGCCACGTAAAAGGTAGATGCCATCAGAAACCATTCCCCGGAAAGACAAATCAATGGCAGAGGATTGTAAAGGGTTCCGTACGGTACCGCAGTGCCAGAATTGACTCCACAGGAGGCCATTTCGTGTCACCAGAGCCATGGCAAAGCCCGACGACTCAGCTTGCCAGTTGCAGATGCAACCGCCACGCGGGTAATGCCTCAAGCAAACGCGCGGCCGCAGCGACCACCGCAGCCTGCTGTGCGCGCTCCAGTTGCTCGCGACGCTGATCCTGTTCACGTCGCGCGCCCTTCGGCAGTGCCTGCCGCGCCGCGCCAATCGCCAGATCGCCTGCATCATCAGCCAGTTGATGGATCGCCGCCAGGTCCAGTGGCTGTGGCGGCCGCGCCGTGAGCTTGTCGAGCAGATACACCAGACGCAAGGCGCCTTCTGTCACATTCATCTGTTCCTGTTGCAAGGAGCGACAGACGATCTCCATCTGATCAAGCAGATCCTTCTGGGTCTGATGTTGCCGCTCCATCGCCGCGCGCTCACGCTGCCAGACCTGCCGCCACAACCAGATCGCGTAGGCAACCAGTAACGCGATGATGACAGCGGCCGCGAGGATCAGGATCATGGTGGTCGACATGGGTACTCCTGCGTAGGTCGGTGACGTCATTTCAGTCTAGCAAATCACGGTGAATACAGTGTGGTCCTCCTACATCGAACAGTTTGAACCGTTCCTGGGCCCATGGACCGCCTGGCTGATCGGCACAGGCCTGGTCATCGGGCTGGCCTCGATGATCGCCGTGCCCTGGCTGATCGTGCGCATGCCCGCTGACTATTTTCTGCCACGCAGCAAACCGCGCATGCGGACCCGCGCCCTGCATTCCGCGCTGTGGGTGCTGCGTAACGCGGTGGGGCTGATGCTGGTGCTGCTGGGGTTCATCCTTATGTTCCTGCCCGGCCAGGGCCTGCTGACCGTGCTGATCGGGCTCGCCATCAGCACCTTTCCGGGGAAATACCGGATCGAACGCGCTATCATCCGCCGCCGCGCCGTGTATGACAGCATCAACTGGATGCGCCGCCGTGCCGGTCGGCCGCCGATCATCTACCCTGACCGTGACTATGACCGTGACTATGACCGTGACTAGGAGAGACCGTGTCTGACCTTCGCAGCCCCGCCCTGCACTGGCAAGGCGATGCCCTCGCTCTGCTGGACCAACGCCTGTTGCCCGCCGAGACACACTGGCATCGGTACACCGATGCCGACGGCGTTGCCCAGGCCATTCGCGACATGGTGGTACGGGGCGCTCCCGCCATCGGCATTGCGGCGGCCTACGGCATCGTGCTGGCGGCCCGCCAACTGGGCGACAAAGCCAGTCTGGAGGCTCTGCGCCCGGCCTTTGCCACCCTGGCAGCCAGTCGCCCCACGGCCGTCAATCTGTTCTGGGCGCTGGACCGCATGCGCGATACCGCGCAGGGTCAGGGCGTGGGTCAAGGTGAAACGCTGATCCGGCAACTGGACACCACCGCACGCAGCATCCATCTGGATGACCAGGCCATGAACCAGCGCCTGGCCGACTTTGGCGTCGCCCTGCTGCCCGAGGGCGGCACCATTTATACGCATTGCAACACCGGTGCACTGGCCACCGGCGGCCACGGCACCGCACTGGGCGTGATCCGCTCCGCCTGGGCCGCCGGGCGTATTCGCGGCGTGATTGCCGGGGAAACCCGCCCCTGGTTGCAGGGCAGCCGCCTCACCAGCTGGGAACTGATGCAGGACCACATTCCCGTGACACTGGTGGTGGACAGCGCCGCCGGGCACCTGATGCAACGTGGCCAGGTACAGGCCGTCATCGTCGGCGCCGACCGCATCACCGCCAACGGCGACACGGCAAACAAGATCGGCACCTACTCGCTGGCTGTGCTGGCCCGCCATCACGGCCTGCCGTTTATTGTTGCCGCACCCTGCTCCACCATCGACCCGGCCCGTGCCGATGGCCAGAGCATCGAGATCGAGGAGCGCGACGGGGGCGAAGTCCGCCGCGTTCGCGAGCAGCAACTGGCGCCCCATGAAGTGCCCGTGGCCAACCCGGCGTTTGACGTCACACCGGCCGGGCTGATCAGCGCCATTGTCACGGAACACGGTGTCATCCATGCACCAGACACTGATAAAATGGCGGCACATTTGCGTCATGCCGAGCGCATGGCCCACGACACGAACACGGTGTGAGCATGACCGATCACAGCAACAGCCGACGCCCCTGGTCATCCAGTGCGTTCCGCGAAGCGGCCCGCAGCATAGCTGCCACCGGCGTGCGCATTTATGAGCAAGGCTGGTCACCGGCCACCAGCAGCAACTACTCCATGCGCCTGAACGGCGACTTTTGCGCGGTAACCGTCTCGGGCCGCGACAAGGGCCTGCTGACCGAGGCCGACGTCATGGTGGTGGATATGGCGGGACAACCGGCCTCCGGCGGCAAACCGTCGGCGGAAACCGGCCTGCATACCCAGCTTTACCGGCGCTTGCCGGACGCCGCCGCCGTGCTGCACACCCATTCGCAGGCCAGCACCGTGTTGACCATGCACTATCCGCAGGACAGCATGCTGGTTCTGGAAGGTTATGAGTTGCTGAAAGCCTTCAGCGGTATCCACACACACGACACCGCCCTGCGCATCCCCGTGTTCGAAAATACGCAGGACATTGATGCTCTGGCCAGGCAGGTGGACGCCGCCATGGATGCCGGCGACATCACTCACGCTTACCTGATTCGCGGCCATGGCGTTTACACCTGGGCGGACTCCATGGCCGCCTGTTATCGTCAACTGGAAGCCCTTGAATTTCTGTTCGCTGTCACTGTGCAGCGACGCATCCTGTCAGCAGGAGGACACACATCATGAGCCAGCTTCGCGTTTATGCCGACACGCGCCCGGAAGAGCCCGTGCAGAGCACCCGGGATCACGACACCATTGCCGCGATTCTCGCGGATGCCGGAGTGCGGTTCGAGCGCTGGGAAGCGAACGCCCCGGTCAAGCCCGGCGCCAGCCAGGACGAAGTCATCGATGCCTACCGCGATGATATTGATCGCCTGATGACCGAACAGGGTTACCAGACCGTGGATGTCGTAAGTCTGAACCAGGACCACCCGGACAAAGCCGCGCTGCGCACCAAGTTCCTTGACGAGCATCGTCACAGCGAAGATGAAGTGCGTTTCTTTGTCGGCGGCGCCGGACTCTTCAGCCTGCATATCCGCGACCATGTTTACGAAGTACTGTGCGAACAGGGCGATCTGATTTCCGTACCCGCCAACACGCCGCACTGGTTCGACATGGGGCCGAACCCTTATTTCATTGCCATCCGTCTGTTCAACAACCCGGAAGGCTGGGTGGCCAACTTTACCGGCAGTGATATCGCCAGCCGTTTCCCGAGGCTGGACAATTGAGTATCCGCGCCGTCGTCACCGATATCGAAGGCACCACCAGCAGCATCTCCTTCGTCAAGGAGGTGCTGTTTCCCTATGCCGCGCAGGCCCTGCCGGACTTCCTGGCCCGCCACTGGCAGGACGAGGCCGTGCAGGTGCAGATTCGCGCGCTGGCGGCCGAGACCGGCGTCCCGGTGGCGGATGCCACCACCGCCAACGAGCTGTTGCAGCAGTGGATTCGTGAGGACCGCAAGGCCACGCCCCTGAAGGCGCTTCAGGGCATGATCTGGAAGCGCGGCTATGAAGACGGCGCCTATCGTGCGCACATGTACCCGGAAGTGGCAGACCAGCTGCGCCGCTGGCACGATGCCGGCATCGCGCTGTATGTCTATTCATCCGGCTCCGTGGCCGCGCAGAAGCTGTTCTTTGGTTACAGTGAAATGGGAGACCTGACCCCGCTGTTTACGGGTTATTTTGATACGACGACGGGGCCGAAGCAGTCGGCGGACAGCTATCGCAAGATTGCCGAGGAGATCGGGATTCCGGCCGAGTTGATCCTGTTTCTTTCGGACATTTCCGCCGAACTGGATGCCGCCCGGGAAGCGGGCCTGCACACCACCCTGCTGGACCGCGACGGCAGCGCCCCGCCCTGCGACCACCCCCGTGTAAACGACTTCACCGCCATCAGGCTGTTGGGATAACGTCAGCGCGGATCGTTGGCTGCCAGCACCACAAACTTGCGATCGCCTCCAACCTGCGTGACGGTGGTGAAATGGCGCTTGAGCAGCACGTCGTAACGCAGGTGGCGATTGCCGATCACCTGTAACACCCCGCCGGGCAGCAGCCGTTTCGCTGCCTGGGCAAACAGCATGCGCGCCACGCTGTCATCCACCGCATGACCACGATGAAATGGCGGATTCAGCAAGATCAGAGCGAAGCGCGTATCCAGTCCTTCCAGACCGTTGCCCAGATGAAACTGCGCGGGTGCCTGCGGCAACCAGCGAGCCATGTTCTCGCGAGCACTCTGCAGGGCCAACCATGAGACATCGCAGAAGGTCACCGGCACGCCGGGATTGCGCTGCGCCGCCACCATACCGATCACGCCGTTGCCACAACCCAGGTCGGCAATCGGTCCCGGCACGCCCTGCGGCACGGTATCCATAAACAGGCGCGCACCGATATCCAGTTGCTGCTGGGCAAAAACGCCCGCATGCACGACCAGCTCCCAGCCCTGCTCCGGCACCTTCACAGAAGTCGGATACGGCGCATCGGGTACTGACCCCGGCACTCTTCCTGTCAGGCCATGTGCCTTGTAGCGACCCCGCAGCAGCTCGACCTCGCCCAGGTAATGCCGCACCCGCGCCAGCAGGTTGCCCGGCATATGCTTGTCCATCCAGGCCAGATGCACCGGAGTCCCCGGCGGCAAGGCGCCCAGACGGCCCAACTGCTGTTCCAGCAGTGCCATTTCCTTGGGCACACGCACCAGCACCCGTGATGGCGCCTGCGGCCAGGGTGCCTGCGGCCAGCGCCAGGCCTCCTCCTGCACCGGCAGGCCGTTATCCGCAGCGTTCGCCCACCAGGCCGCCCGGGCCAGGGCATCATCACCGCTGCTCACCGGCGCCGCCGCGTGCAGGGCCAGCGCCAGTGCACCACAACTGTCGTTGAGCACCAGCGGCGCGCCGGACGCGGGCGCGTGCGGGTCGCCACCCAGGGCCTGCTCCAGCCACAGGTCCAGCAGGTAGAGGTCGGCACCGTCCCAGGCGCGCAGGCGCTCGCCGCGCCGCTTCGGGTAGCGATGCAGAACCAGGCGTGCAAGCGGGTGAGAAAATTCTGTCAGGGCATCAGTCATGGGCGCGGATTATGCCTCAGCCACGGCCAGCCCGGCGACTGCTCATAAATCAGGCAAACGCGCGGCAGACGGTAGCAAGGGCTGGCATTCCGGAAAAATATTGTTAGAATGCACGCCGCTTCGGAGTATAGCTCAGCCTGGTAGAGCACTACGTTCGGGACGTAGGGGTCGCAGGTTCAAATCCTGCTACTCCGACCAGATGCAAGGTTGCCATGCCGTCCCGGGGCGGGTAACACGGAAAGCCGCGACCTGTCGCGGCTTTTTTCGTTGAGGAGGTCCCGATGCGCTGCTTTCTTGGCTTGCCACCGGATTCCGGGCTGGTCACGACACTGCGCCAGCAGGTTGAGCGCTGGCAGCAGGCTGGCCTCCAGGCACGCTGGGTCCCCGAACGGAACTGGCATCTGACCCTCGTCTTCCTCGGCGATCTGCCCCCCGCCGCGCAAGCTCCCCTCATGGCCCTGTGCCAGCAGATATGCGCGCAGCATCCGGCACAGACCCTGCCGATCACCCGGGCGGGACGCTTCCCCAACCGCCAGGGCCGCTTTCTGGTCGCCGAGGGTGATGCCCCACCCGCCCTCGCGGCCCTGCGGGCTCAGCTCGCCGAAGGCTGCCGGCAGCTGGGGCTGGCCGTGGAAACCCGGCCGTTCCGGCCGCATATCACGCTTGCCCGCGACCTGGCTCACGATCTGGCTCACGCATCGGCCCCCGACCTCGTCACGGGCACCCTGCATACGGACACCCTGCATGCAGACACCCTGATCCTGTACCAGAGCCTGCCGCCCTCCGCCGCTCAGCCCGGTACCCCCGTTTACCAGCCTGTAGCCCACTGGCCACTCACCGGTGACGCGCTGTAGAATCGCGCCCTCGCCACAGGAGCCTCCCATGTCCAGCCACAGCAGCCACCCCGATAACAAGGCCCCCGGTCACCCGCCCCCCGGCAAAGTCGGCTTTATCAGCCTGGGCTGCCCGAAGGCGCTGGTGGATTCCGAGCGCATCCTGACCCAGCTGCGCACCGAGGGTTACGAGGTGGTGCCCACCTATGACGACGCCGATGTGGTCGTGGTCAATACCTGTGGCTTTATTGACGCCGCCAAGGCGGAATCCCTGGAGGCCATTGGCGAAGCCATCAGCGAAAACGGCAAGGTGATCGTCACCGGCTGCATGGGCGTCGAGGAAGACACCATTCGCAAGGTGCACCCGCAGGTGCTGTCGGTCACCGGGCCACAGCAATACGAGCAGGTGGTCAGCGCGGTCCATCAGGTGGTGCCGCCGCGGGCCGATCACAACCCGTTTGTGGACCTGGTGCCGCCGCAGGGCATCCGTCTGACGCCGCGTCACTACGCGTACCTGAAAATTTCCGAGGGCTGCAATCACAGTTGCAGCTTCTGCATCATCCCGAGCATGCGCGGCAAACTCGTCAGCCGCCCGGTGGGCGATGTGCTGGATGAAGCCGAGCGGCTGGTGAAGGCAGGCGTGCAGGAACTGCTGGTGATTTCCCAGGACACCAGCGCCTACGGTGTGGACCTGAAATACCGCACCGGCTTCTGGCAGGGCATGCCGGTCAAGGCGCGCATGCTGGAGCTGTGCCAGGCACTGGGGCAAATGGGCGCCTGGGTACGCCTGCACTATGTGTACCCCTACCCCCATGTGGACGACGTCATTCCCCTGATGGCCGAGGGCCACATCCTGCCGTACCTGGATATCCCCTTCCAGCACGCCAGCCCGCGCGTGCTCAAGGCCATGAAGCGCCCGGCCCATGCCGAGAACACACTGGAGCGCATTCGCCGCTGGCGCGAAATCTGCCCTGACATCACCCTGCGCAGCACCTTTATCACCGGCTTCCCCGGTGAAACCGACGACGATTTCGAAATGCTGCTGGACTGGCTGGAAGAAGCCGAACTGGACCGGGTCGGCTGTTTCACCTATTCGCCGGTGGACGGCGCGCCCGCCAACGCCCTGCCCGATCATGTCCCCGAAGAGGTGGCGGCCGAGCGCCAGGAACGCTTCATGAATGTGCAGGCACGCATCAGCCAGCGACGTCTGGCACGCAAGGTGGGCCGGGACATCGAGGTGCTGATTGATGAGGTGACCGAAGACGGCGCCGTCGGTCGCTCACAGGCCGATGCACCGGAAATCGACGGTCTGGTCTATCTGGACGGCGAAACCGGCCTGCGTCCGGGACAGCGTGTCAGCGCCCGCGTCAGCGACAGTGACGAGCACGACCTGTGGGCGCGGCTGCTGCGCTGAATCAAGCTAAGGGCGCCGCTCCGGCGGCGTCCAGTCAAACGGCACGCCGTAAGCCATCATCAAGCCACCCAGAGTAATCAGCACCCGGGAAATACCGATGTACGAGTCAGGAATCTGGATACGCTGGGCACGCAGGGCCTCCTGCAGGGCTTGCAGCGCCTGCACCGGATGCTCGCGATTGAGCTGATCGGTCAGCACATAACGCGATAGCTGCTCCAGTGTGGCAGCATCCCCGCCGACAAATCCGGCCTCGCGAAACAGCTCAGCCATATCGACCTCGCCCTCAAAACCCAGCAGGCCAAACAACAGGCGCGAGTATCGCCGCACCTCATCCGGCGTCAGGCGCCCCACCACCCCGTAATCCAGAATGGTGATGGTGCCCTGCTCGTCCACCAGAAAGTTGCCCGGGTGCGGATCGGCCTGATACAACCCGAAGCGGGTCACCTGTTGCAGATAGCTGCCGACCAGACGCCCCAGCAACCCCTGCGCCTGGTCGGGATGTTGCGCCAGGTAATCGCGCAGACGCTGCCCCTGCACCCAGCCGGTGACCAGCGTCGCCTCGCCGGACAGTTCGTCAAACAGAGGTGGCACCTGGATACCCGGCGGATGTGGCAGGCGGGCGAAGCGGCGCAGGTTCCCGGCTTCGTTGCGGAAGTCCAGCTCGGTGGCCGTCATCGTCAGCAATTGCTCGGTGATCTGGATGACATCCAGTTCGCGCACCAGCGGTGCCGCCAGGCGTGCCAGCAGGCGAAACAGGCTGGCGTCCTGATCGAACTGCGCCGCCACCTCGGGCAGGCGGACCTTGACGGCGACCTCCTCCCCTGTTTTCAGCCGCGCATGATGGACCTGGGCAATGGAGGCCGTGGCCACCGGCACCAGATCGAATGCCTCGAAGTGACGTGTCCAGTCTTCTCCCCAGGCATTGATCAGGGCCGGTTTGAGCTGATCGAAGTGCACCACCTGCGCATCGTTCTGCAATGGCGTCAGGGCATCGATGTAAGCCTGCGGCAGGATGTCCGGTCGGCAGCTCAGGAACTGCGCCGCCTTGACCCAGGTGGCGCCGTTGCGGCGGCAAAGGCGCGCCACCCGTGCAGCGGCATCGCGATGCGCCTGCTCCAGCGTGCGCGTCTGGCTGGTTTTCATGCGGCCGTAGATGGCCAGCACTTCGGCAAACGTCGTCAGCGCCCGGAAATAACGCCCACGGCCACTGATCAGTCCGCCCAGGGCACGGGTGCCGAGTGCGGCCGAGGGTCCGAGATTGATCCTGATATTGCGTTTGCTGGCCGCCAACCGGGCCTCCAACGTCATTATTTTGTCTGCATTCTAGCCAAGTCGGTGGGCACAGGGCACATTCACTGTTGAACAATCGGCAACGACTTCGTAAGGTTTTGTGCTTCTCGCCCATCCGCAGAGGGGTCCGCATGGCGGCCGACAAGTTGATCCGCACTCGCAGCATCACCATCCTGAAAAACGGCCATCCTGAAATTCGCCGCCTCAAGCGTGAAGCCCACGCGCCCTCGATTCATGGTCACAAGGTGTGGAACTCCAGCTTTGTGGTGATGGACTACCTGCGCCGCAAGCGCCCTCCCAAGGGCAGCCATTTCATGGACATCGGCTGCGGCTGGGGCATCCTCGGTATCTATGCCGCTAAAAAACTGGGGCTGCGCGTGACCGGCGTGGACGCCGACGCCGACGTGCTGCCCTATCTGGCCCTGCATGCCGAGCTCAACGGTGTCGAAGTCACCCCCTTGCAGCGCCGTTTCGAAAAGATGACCAAACGGGATTTCGACGGTGTGCATACGCTGGTCGGCGCGGATGTGTGCTTCTGGGATGAGTTGACCCCGGTACTGTTCAAGATGATCCGCCGGGCCCGCAAGGCCGGCGTGCAGCGTATCATCATCGCCGATCCCGGCCGCGCGCCCTTCTATGCGCTGGCAGAGCAGTGCGCCGACGCCTTCGGCGCCGAGATCGTCGAGTGTCGCACCGCCCACCCGAAGCCCGCCGAAGCCGACCTGCTGGTGATCAAGGGCGACAAAGCCTGAACCCTTGATTTTTCCCCGTCGACCGCCATCTTTGCAGGACTGGACCCTTCAGGGATAGCGAGCATGCGAGACGAATCAGAGCTGCAACAGGAACACGAAAGCGCTGGCCATGCACTGATGCTGCCGGACCAGGCGCGCCCGCAACGGATTTATCTGCTACCGGTCACGCAACGCCCGTTCATGCCGGGCCTGGTGCAGCCGGTGCTGTTCGGCCAGGACGCCTGGCAAAGTACCGTCGAACGCGTCAGCAAAACGCCGCACCACGCACTGGGCCTGATCTACACTGGCCATGCTGACAGCGATACGCTGGACCCGGACACACTGCCGCAGACCGGCTGCCTGGTGCGGGTGCACAACGCCGCCCAGGAAGACAACACCCTGCAACTGGTCGTGCAGGGCATTTCGCGCTTTCGTATCACCGGCTGGCTCAGCCGCAAGCCACCCTACCTGGTGGAGGTGGACTATCCCGAGCCCGGCAACGACGATGATGAAGATGCCATCAAGGCCTACGCCCTGGCCATCATCAATACGATCAAGGAACTGCTGCCGCTGAATCCCCTGTATAACGAAGGGCTGAAAGCCTATTTGCAGAACTTCAGTCCGCGCGAGCCTTCGCCCCTGACCGACTTTGCTGCGGCCCTGACGACCGCCAGCGGTGACGAACTGCAAGCGGTGCTGGACACGGTACCGCTGCTCAAGCGTATGGAAAAGGTGCTGGTGCTGCTCAAGAAGGAAGTGGAAGTCGCCCGCCTGCAAGGCAGTATCAACGAGCAGGTGAATGAGAAGATCTCCAGTCAGCAACGGCAGTTCTTCCTGCGCGAGCAGCTCAAGATCATTCAGAAGGAGCTGGGCCTGGCCAAGGATGACCGCACCGCCGATGTCGAGGATTTTCGTGCGCGGGTGGAGGCCCTGCAACTGCCCGACGCCGTGCAACAGCGCTTCGATGATGAGCTGCGCAAGCTGTCGGTGCTGGAAACCGGCTCGCCGGAATACGGGGTAACCCGCAACTATCTGGACTGGCTGACGCAGGTGCCCTGGGGCCGATACAGCGACGACAATCTGGATCTGAAACACGCGCGCAAGGTGCTTGAACAGCACCATGCCGGGCTCGACGACGTCAAGGATCGCATTATCGAATTTCTGGCCGTGGGCGCCATGCGCGGTGAAATGCGCGGCGCCATTGTGCTCCTTGTGGGCCCGCCCGGCGTCGGCAAGACCAGCATCGGCCGCGCCATCGCCGAGTCGCTCGGTCGCGCCTTCTATCGCCTGAGCCTGGGTGGCATGCGCGACGAAGCCGAGATCAAGGGGCATCGCCGGACCTATATCGGCGCCCTGCCCGGCAAGCTGGTGCAGGCCCTGAAAGACAGCGGCACCAGCAACCCGGTGATCATGCTCGATGAAATCGACAAGCTCGGGCAGTCATTCCAGGGCGATCCGGCCTCGGCACTGCTGGAGGTACTGGACCCGGAACAGAACAGCAGCTTTCTGGATCACTACCTGGACCTGCGCGTGGACCTGTCGCGGGCACTGTTCGTGTGCACTGCCAACACCCTGGACAGCATCCCCGGCCCGTTGCTGGATCGCATGGAAGTGATTCGCCTGGCCGGTTACATCACTGATGAAAAGGTCACCATTGCCCGTCGGCATCTGTGGCCCCGCGCGCTGGAACGGGCCGGGGTGAAAGCGTCGCAACTGAAGATCTCCGATGCCGCGCTGCGCCAGATTGCCGACGGCTATGCCCGCGAGGCCGGGGTTCGGAATCTGGAAAAGCAGTTGAACAAGATCGTGCGCAAGGCCGCTGTGCAATTGCTCGATGGTCGCCGCAGTATTTCCGTCTCCGGCAAGAACCTGGAGGACTTCCTGGGCATGCCCTACTTCCGCCAGGAAACACCGCAACGGGGCGTGGGCGTGGTCACGGGGCTGGCCTGGACATCCCTCGGTGGCGCCACCCTGCCGGTGGAAGCCAGCCATGTGCACAATCATGGCCGCGGCTTCCGGCAAACCGGACAGCTCGGCGAAGTGATGCGCGAATCCAGCGAAATTGCCTACAGCTACGTAAGCAGCCACATCACCGAGTTTGGCGGCAACGCAGACTGGTTCAAGGACGCGTTCGTGCATCTGCATGTGCCGGAGGGCGCCACGCCGAAGGACGGGCCCAGTGCCGGCATTACCATGGCCACGGCACTGATTTCCCTGGCCAGCGGTCGTCCGATCAAGCGCAAGCTCGCCATGACCGGTGAACTAACCCTGACCGGCCAGGTCTTGCCGGTGGGCGGTATCCGCGAAAAAGTCATTGCCGCGCGCCGCGCCGGGATTCGCGAGCTGGTGCTGCCGGAAGCCAACCGGCGCGACTATAACGAGCTGCCTGAGCATCTGCGCGCCAGAATGACCGTACACTTCGCCAGCCACTATCAGGCCGTGTACGATGCCGTCTTCGGGCGCTGACGCAAACCACCATGGAACAGCCATACTACATCGTGCCGCCGTGCCATGAGCCGGTGCGCACCGTCTATCGCGACGACAGCGTGTGGGTGGTGGAAAAGCCCCACCTGCTGCTGTCCGTGCCCGGTCGCGGGCCCGAGAATCGCGATTCCGTCACCTGGCGGTTGCAGCAGGAAGACCCCGAGGTCCGCGTGGTGCACCGGCTGGATCTGGAT